>JABWCQ010000006.1 GCA_013360195.1 bacterium | reverse complement strand
CAGAGGCATCAACTGCATTTCAGTTGTATCGCGCTTCGCCACTCCGGCAATTTGACTTATCGTCTCTGAATCGACCAACAGCCACTCTTTCGGCGCATGAAAGCGAACTCCGCCTGTCTCAACAACTTCACCCAATTTACTTGAGTCCACTTTGAATTCGAGTTTCTCGAACATGGTTTCGCGCGGTGCCTTCTGCTTGGAGCATGAGACCACAGTTGTGAGTAAAATCAGCATTACTACGACAGTTTTCATATTCAGATTATACAAAGTTCCGGCAACTCATGCAAATACAAAGCGGGGCGAACCGTTCGGTCCGCCCCGTCTGATTTTCGAGAGACTTGGAGCTTACTTGATCAAGACCATCTTCTGCTGTGCCGTGAAACCATTGGCTTCCAGTCTATACAGGTAAACACCGGAGGCCAATCCACTGCCGTCGAAATTCACCACATGGCGGCCGGCGGCAAAATTACCGCTTGCCACCACTGCGATTTCCTGTCCGGCCACGTTGAATACCTTCAGGTTGACCAAAGCGGCTTCCGCAAGGTCGAACGTAATGTTAGTTGTCGGGTTGAACGGGTTGGGATAGTTCTGATAGAGCTCATAGCTTGTCGCCACACCCGCCGCCTGCGGAGTCGCCGACTCAGTCACAAGAGTCTCGCGCGAACCGTCCAGGTTTACGGCCACGAGAGTGTAGCTGTAAGTCGTGCCGTTGGTCACACCGTTATCCACCCAGGAATAGGCAGCGCCGCCTGCGTTGTTCTCAGCCACTACCTGAGTCATCGTTTGGCCGTCGCGCAAAATTTCGAATCGGTCGAGATTCGTTTCCGACGCTGTGCTCCAATTGACGGTAACCATGCCGTCTCCGGCAATCGCGTCAAACTCGTTGAGTTCGACCGGCAATATGTCGTCGAACGTCACGCAGATGCATCCGTCCCCGCGCACTTCGAGCCAGAACACGCCGTTGGTGTATTGCCATTCGCCGCCGAAGAACTCTTGAATGTAAGTCGCCGGATCGCAATCAAAGTTACAGGGTGTCAAACAGCCAAGTCTCTTGGTCACCACCGGGAACAAGCCTTCGGGAATGTTGGTCACACGAATCCGTGAGGACTGCGTCGGACACAGCGCAATACACTGCGACGTGCCGGCATCGGTGAGCGCATTGAATGTCGCATTCTCAGGAATGCACACACAGATAATCTGACCGCGAATTTCGCCGCCGGGGAAGGTCGAGCTGTGCACGTTCACATAGAGACTCTCTGCTTCAAGCTGAATCAAGTTCTGTGCCGTCAGCGGTCCCCAGACACCATTTGCCGAGTTCGGAGTCAGATTCTGCAGTCCGTGTACCACTGGACCGTTGACTCCGGCAACCGCACGATGAATATGTGCAGCGGTCAGCGGTGCAACAAGATTGCTCCATGTGATTGCATACTGAAGCGTGTCATCATTCGCGTCCAAGCGGAACCAGCCAAATCCTTGCGACGGCGACGCGTTCGGCGGAACTTCGTTTGCTCCTCTCAAGTGAGCAATGCAGGTCCCGCGCGTCAAAACCTGACCGCGAATCTCGCCGCCGGGAATCGCCGACGTGTGAATATTGATGTAAAAGCCGTGTGCCTGCAGGGTCGCCAATTGCGCGGGGGTCAAATCCGACCACACACCGAATGCGCCAGTGCCGGACAGGTTTTGCAGGCCATGAACAACGCCGCCGTTCTGCCCGATATTGGCCATGTGAAAATGACCTGCGGTCACCGCAGCCGACAACCCTGAAAATGAGACGCTGTAGTGAAGGTCATCGCCAACCAATTCGATGACGGCCAGTCCTGAACCGGTTGTGCCGTTCGGTGGGACTTCCTGATTCGGAGTCAGAACCGCAAAGTGCGTGTACGGCCCGGCGTGAGCGGCCAGTACAATTACCGCAAGAGAAAATAAAATCAATAACTTACGCGACATGTTCTCTTCCTCTTTGTAGACAGTGTCAAAACTTTACCATTTCAGTCAACTTATTATAACATGACCACAGTCAGTTGTCAACACACCCCCGCACAGCCAAACGAGATTTGTTGATAATGAATTCGACCTAAACTTAGTCAAAACAACCCTACAATGCTGTGCAATTGAAGAAGGAGGTATTACGGGAAGAGTATAGTGAGTTTGTCACTATAATAAGTATAAAGCAAGCGGGCTGGTCCATGACCAGCCCGCTTGTTAGAGGAATACTAAGATGTGGCTATTTGATAAGCAGCATCTTCTTCTGAGCCGAGAATTCGCCGGCCTTTATCGAGTAGAAATAGATACCCGATGTCAAGCCGCTTCCGTCAAACGTCACCGAATGCAATCCGGCCTCAAACGTGCCCTTCGTAACCACTGCAACTTCCTGGCCGACTGCATTGAATACTCTTACCTCAACATTGGCCATTTCCGGCAAAGTAAACGAAATCGTCGTTTGTGGATTGAACGGGTTCGGGTAATTCTGCAACAGTGCGAACTCATTCACAACGCCTGCCCCTTCCACCGGAGTGGCGGACTGGGTTGCCAGCACTGACCGCGAACCGTCCATGTCCACCAATACCAACGAATAGCTGTACGTGGTGCCGTTGTCCAGCGCCCGATCGACCCATGCGTAAGTTCCACCAGTCGCGCTATTTGTCGCACTGACTTGGGCAATCGTCGCGCCATCGCGGACTAACTCGAAGCGGTTTGCATTGGACTCTGAGGCCGTGCTCCATTCCAATGCTACCTGTCCGTCTCCGGCAACTGCTGTGAAGCTGTTCAGCTCGACCGGCAACACCCGTTCGACGCAGAAACAGTAGCAGCCGCCGTCATAGGAGTAAAGATCAAGACACCAGAGCTGACGGTCCGGCAGATAAACCCAATCCATATAGAGTTCCGGATAGGCTGGTGAGCACTGCGCTTCGCAGCCTTCCTGCGGAAACTCACCTGCAGTGCCGCAACCGTTTGACCAAACAGCCACCGGGCGCTGTGCTTCGCTGGCCGGTCCCACAAAAATCTTCTGAATCTGATCTTCGCATATCGTGAGACACTGACAGAAGGGAACCTGTTCGAGTGTGAAGTAGTAATCCGTTACTTCGCACGGTGTGCAGGGTTCGCCGGAATCCTCAACCGTCAGCCCGAAGCATCCGGTAGACCCGTCATAACCGCTGACAAAGATGTAGTAATCCTCGCCTTCAACCGAGCACCACTCCACATACGAGGCAAGATGGTACAGAGTGCAGAAGGATTCCCACTGGCCTGTTTCTTCGTTATAGACGTACGGACCGTCATCGTTCGAGGTCACACACGTAAGGTCCGTGCAGCTTCCGGTGAATACAAAGAGCTTTGTGTCAAAATTCGTGAGCTCATCGCAGGTCGTCGCGGACATAGTGTTTCCTGTTCCCGTCACGTGATACCACACACCGCAGGCTTCGATATCGTCTTCGCACAATGTCTCAAGATCAAAAGGGAAACTGCCGTCAGAGGTGCAGCCGGAAGCGAATGCCGCGTCGCCGTCGAAGATCAGCGATGCTGCCGTCTCACAATACGAATTCTCAGACAGACCGCTGCAATCGGTCGAGATTAGGCCGCAGCCGTCGCCCGAATGCATACTCAACTCGTATTCACCGTAATCTCCGCAGTATCCATCGAGAACGATATAGTACGTTCCCGGGACGGTAAGCGACAGGCTGATGCAGCTCGAATATCCGTAATCGTCGCCGCAAACATAGTCATCGTCATCATTATAAGCATCGTCATTGCAATCCACGAAGGATGCTTCCTCGCTGTCCGGGCAGTTGCGCCACAGGTGTATCACCGTGTCGAACCAGGAGCCGCACGTCGAAATCGTATAGATACCTCCCGGCAACCCGTTCTCACCGATCGTGAAAGTATAGACGACGTCTCCTCCGTTGCAGCCGCAGTAGATGAGGTCATCGCCGTAATCATCTTCCGCTTCGTCCGACAGCACTCCCGAATCATGAAACGGCAGTGATGCGATTGTCGTCGCGCCGGCGCAAGTTTCCCCTCCGTCATCAAGCCTCGGTGCGCCGTTCCGCGCGTCAAACTTGCGCAATTCAGCGGCCAGCCTGGCCAGCTCGCTTTTGAGTGCGCTCACGTCCCCATTCTGCGTGCGTCCCAGCTCGATAGCCGCACGTTTCGCCTGAATCTCCGACTTGATCTCTTGCGGACTGCGTGCCAAAGCCGCCCCCGCGAAGACACACAAACACAACAACACGATAAATCTCTTCATGCACATTCTCTCCCTTGTTCTGTAAGAATTGATCGTTTCTTGGTCAAACTCCTGTTCATGAAACAGGGCGGATTTGTTAATCTGCCCGCGTATAGACTCATTCCCGACTGTCTGTTACTTCAACAGCACCATTTTCTTCTGATCAACAAAACCTCCTGCCCGCAGCTGATAGAAGTACACACCCGACGGCAGGTCACGGCCGTCAAACAGCACACTGTAACGTCCCCGCGCATAGTTTCCGCTAAGAGGCGTTGCCACAATCTGTCCCAGCACATCAAACACGGTCAATTCCGCCAACCCGGTTTCGGCAAGGTCAACTTCAATTGTCGTTTCCGGGTTAAACGGATTGGGGAAATTCTGGTGCAATCTGTACTCCTGCACCACGGTGGCGTCATACGCCGGAGTAGCCGTGACCGTACCGAAGTCGCGCCGGGAACCATCGTTCATCACAGCAATTAAAGAGTAACTGTACTCCCGGTCATTCTGAACCTCATTGTCCACCCATTCGAACGTCCGGTCGCCGAGTGTCACCGGAATTTTGTAGGCCACCAGTCCATTCCTCAGCACATCAAACCGGGCAACGGGCTCGTCCGATGTAAGTACCCATCGCACAAAGACCTGCCTCGACTGCCCAACCGCCGAGAATGACATCAGAGGAACGGCTTGAGTTACGGCAGCAAAAGTTAGCGTAAAAACAGTGGCAGATATCAGCTTTTTCATTCGCAGCTCCGTGCAAAATCATCTCTCCCACAGGGAGACTCTTCTTAATTCGTGCTCAAAGATAAGTGCAGAGGGATGCAATTTCAACGAATATGTCTAGTCTCATGAAAGTTTAAGTGGAGTATTTGCCTGTCTTTAGGTGTAGTAAGTATAGTTGCGGAACGGCAACCGGGTCAATAATAAGAAACGGCTCGTCCGAAAGGGAGAACGAGCCGTTCGCGCGATTGCAGATCCCCGGGACCCACAACCTGCAAAATGAGATTTTATAATCAGAAAACTAAGAGATTCCTTGCCAAAAGCAAGAGCTTTTCATTGATTCTCCGGGTCGGGTTGGTTATTTTAGGTAAGTAATGGAAACGCTGTCTCAAGCGAAAGCACCTCCTGAAAAGCCGTCCAACTGGGACGCCTTCGCACGGGCCGCCGCCGGTGTGGCAGGGTTGACTCTGCTCATAATCCTGACCTTGTTAATCATTCAGGAACATTCGGCCATCAAAGCCTACCGAAGTTCGGGCGTGATTCAATCCGAATTCCAGACGGTCGTTGCACCGTCCGGCGACTCGCTTCGGGTGTTCAACGTGGTGCAGGAACAAGACTTCCCCGGCGGAGCCATGCCTCTCCGCGGCGACACGGTCATTCTGCTCGGCCTTGACACCGCCCGTGCGGAATTCTGGCGGCAGACTTTCCATCGCGTTCTTCCTCCCGATACCCAGTTCTATATCCGCGTGAGCGGCGAACAGGGTGTACATGATTTCGTCATGCAGGCGCGTCCCGAGGCTTCGTCAAGTCTCTTGATGCTGTTGTTGATTGACGTCTTGCGCTTTCTCATCGCGCTCGGCTTCATCGGTGTCGGCCTCTGGGCCTTCTTCGCGCAGCCGAACTCCGTACAGGTTCGTGTCTTTGCATGGTTCTGTTTCGCCATGACCTCCGTTATGATTTCCGGGGTCAGAATCATGCCCACGTATTACGCGTCCATTCAGATTCCCTATCTGGATTCGATTCGGAATAACCTCGGCATCTTTGCCATCGGACTAAGTGTCTTCTGGCTGCATCTCCAGCTTCTCTTTCCCCGTCCGCTTCCATTCCTGCAGCGGCATAAGCGCTGGCTTTTGCCGCTTATCTATCTCCCGTGGCTGATTTTTGTCCTTGCGGCCACTGCCACTGCCGTCGGACTGCTGGACACGGCGATTGCCGAGCGGCTTTCTGCTCTTGTTGTGATACCAATGGGGCTGTCCCTGCTCATCGGTTTTGTCATTCTGAGCCGGCGCTTCGCTCGCGCGGAAGACCGGCTCGAAAAACGTCAGCTCCGTCTTGTCTTCTGGGGAACGGCAACGGGATTGGGCGGTTTCGTCGTCCTGCTCATCGCCCTGAATCTCTTCCGCGAGTACTTCGCCAGTACCATGATGCAGCTCGGTGCGATAGTTGCCTGTTTCTCTTTGCTGCTCATGACTCCGGTGACGTTCGCCTATGCCTTTGGCCGCTACCGGCTGCTCGAAGTGCAAGGCAAATTGCGTCGCGGCACGCGCTATATTCTCATGAGCGGCGCGGTGTTTGTCGTCTTTCTTGGTCTGATCTATGTCACGGGTGAGTTCGCGCTCGCTAAACTCGGCATCACGGGCAACATGCCCACCATGGCACTCGCCCTGCTGATTGCGTTGGGAATCGGTCCGGCACGCAAGAAGTTGCAGGCCGAAGTCGAGCGCAGATTCTATCCTGAACGGCAGCAGTTGCGCTCGCGACTTGAAACCGCTCTCGAGCGCTCTTCGTCCGTGGGTGACTGCAAGGAATTCTGGCGGCAAATCACCGAAGATTTCCGGCAGGGGCTGAGTATTCAAACCGTTCACCCTGTGCTTGCAGGGAGCAACGGTCACCGCTTCGCCCTGCACAATGAGCAGGAGACTCCCTTCTCTCACTCCAGCGAATTCGTCGGTCGCTTAAGCCGTGAACGCCGCCCGATTCTCGTGGACGAGTTGGTTGCCAGCGGTCGTGCACATATCTCCGATGAAGAGATGCAATGGCTCTCGGGAAACAACGTCGCTCTTGTGCTTCCCTTGATGACTCAGCAGCGCATGACCGGATTTCTTGCACTGGGCTTCAAAACAGAAGAGGAAGACTACGCACCTGAAGAGCTGAGCGTCCTGACCATGCTCGCTCCGCAGGTCGCCATGGCAAGCGAGAATCTCCGCTTGCTTGAGGAGAACGTGGAAAAACGGCGGCTCGAAGAACAAATGCAAATGGCACGGCGCATTCAGGAGGGTTTTCTCCCGCGTGAGTTGCCGCACACGATAGGACTCGAAGTGGCCACCCACAACCGTTTTTCATTGGAAGTCGCGGGCGATTACTTTGATATCCTTCCGCTTCCCGACGGTGAAACGCTCATTGCTATCGCCGACGTCTCCGGCAAGGGTGCGGGCGCCGCGCTGCTGATGGCCAATTTGCAGGCCTCCTTACGCACGGCCGTCGAAGTCGGCATTCCGCTTCCCCGCGCCATCGCACAGGTGAACAACCTGATTCACCGCAACACGCCGCCCGAGCAATACATCACCTTTGTGGCCGCACTTTTTGACCCGCGCACGTCGAAACTGACTTTCGTAAATGCCGGTCACAATCCGCCGCAGCTGATTCGCGGCAACGGTGACGTCTGTGAATTGCCTCCGACCGGATTGATTCTTGGCGCACTTCCGAATGTCAGCTACGAGGAACAGTCGATCGAATTTCGCTCAGGCGATACGCTGGTGCTCTATACTGACGGTGTCAGCGAAGCCATGAACGACAGCGAAGAAGAGTACGGGGAAACCCGCATCAAGGAGCTTGCAACCCGGCTGCGGCACGAGCCCGCCATCTGTATCATTGAGGCTATCGAGAAGGATGTTGAGCGCTTTTGCGGTCGCATTCCCATGGAGGACGATTCCACCATGGTCATCGCCAAACGCCTCTAAGCGTCCTCACCCTGAGAATACGCGGGGCGAACCGAATGGTTCGCCCCGTTTACTTTGGTCATGTCGAGAACTCTATTTCATCAGCAGCATCTTTCGCACCTGTTGAAATTCTCCCGCGCGAAATACGGCAAAATAGATTCCGCTCGACATGTGCGCTGGCGAATTGAACTGCACGGAATGCGTTCCTGCGGCAAGTTCACGCTCGAACACCGTCCCGACTGTTCTGCCCAGTTCGTCATATATCACCAGACTCGCCAGTGCCGTTCGCGGAAGAGAGAATCTGAATGTTGTGGAGGGATTGAACGGATTGGGGTAGTTTTGTTCGAACGCGAACTCGGTCGGGAGTGAGACCGCCTCTTCCGGAACATCAAGTGAAATGACAGTCTCTTCAAAAATGGACATCATCCCTCCGCGCGTGCCGAATGCACCGCCGGAAGCGTCGCCCACCACCGGTTGTCCGGCCAGCGCAGTTGAGGACAACACCGGAGAACTTGCGCTTCCCGCGACCGAGCCGCTCGAACCGGAGAGTTGCCTGAACTGTGCGCATGCGCAGCTCGCCGACAACAGGAGTACGATGAGAGTTTTCATGGGTCACCTACTATTGTAATGTGACCATAACTTTGATTTCACCCGTTCCGCTCTCCAGCGATTCGAGTGCCTTGCCGACAATCGTTCCCAACTTCGGTTCATTTGCAACCATCGCGTGGCCTTCCGTCGGTGATGTCGTCAGCAAGTCTCCTCTGCGAATCGCACCGTACTTCGCGTCCGCTTTGACACGCACAGGAACTTCTAATGGACGTTGGCTGCCGTTGCTAACCCATGCGGTCGCGCCGTATGTAACGGTCATCACTTCTCCATCTGAGTTGACGGTATCGGCAGGCGATACAATTCCTATTACGGACGTCTGATATTCCGCGAAACACGGAACAAAATCATCTGAGTTCGGATCGATTACAAGCAACGTGCCCGGCGCAGGACGGCCGGTGCCGCCGGAAGGAAGAAAGTCGCCAACTAAGCCCGGAGCTCCTGGGAAGTTGTCTGCGCTAAAGAAACCGTTAACCATCAGATTACCAGCCAACTGCACATAATCCGGGTCAAATGACCAAAGGAAGTTTCCCATTGCCATACATGTGTAAAGACGCAGGTAAGTATCAGCAGCAATGCCAAGTATCTGGGCGCCGTTCATTCGTGCGGTCATTTGACCGTTATTTAGAAACGTCCAGCCGGCGTTTGGTGTACCATTGATCAGCGTTTGCGTCCGCATGTAACCCGGTGCAAGATCAGAGGCTAACTGCGTGTTCCCGCTCACGCTGCTGGAATACACCGTCGTTGCGCCAAACACATTCGCTGCCGACACCGTTCCGCTTGGCAGCGTGATTTTGCCGACTCCGCCTTCGATGTACAAGTGGCCTTTTATCGGGCCGCCCGCCGAATCACGCACTTCAAACGACTTCGCATGGATTTCTCCATTGGGCTGAAGTCCTGCGACGGTGACACCGTTCTGTCCCGCTTGCCATGTGCCGTCTTGACTCAAGGAAACACCGCTGTTCCCGCCGCTGACGGACAGATCGCCTGCGGCAATCGATGTTGTGCCGTCGCCGTCAAACACGGCAACGCCGCCCGCGTTCATCAGCGTGTTCAGATTATCATCCGTGAAGTGTATCTCGTCTCCGATACCTCCTCCGCCAATCGGCACACCCCCAACAGTGATTTGCGCTCCGTCAGGCAATGCAAGATTACCGTCGTTGTCAAGATGAGCCACCATGTTGCCATCGCCGTCAATCGTATAAAACGACTTCGCGAAAATTTCTCCGGTTGAATCAAGGCCGGCAACCGTTACACAGTCCTGCGTGGCAGTCCAGGTCCCTTCCGTATCAAACAAATGTCCGTCGGTCTGCGCAAAGGCATCCCCTTTGGAGATTTGAAATTCTCCGTCGGTAAGCACTGCGCTGCCGTCAGGCCCTTCTAAGATGACATAGCTCGAACTGATGGTTGACCGATCACCGAAGACTTGATCGATCATCTCTATTTGTCCATTGCTTTTCAAGTGTATCAGCGTATCACCTGTAGAGGGATTCCACACATAAAACGACTTAGCGAAAATCTCGCCTGCCGAGTCAACTCCTGCTACCTTCTGCCCGTTCTGAAAAGACTCAAAGCAACCGTCTGCTCGCAGCACAGCCCGGTCCTGACCGTCTCTCGAACCTGTCCCCAGACTCTCAGCAGATGCCCAGCCTTCAAACAGGCCATCAAAGATGTTCGCACCAAAACTGCCGAACAAACTCGAATCTCCTCCGTTTGCGCGTCGAATTGTATCGCCTTCGCCACCCCCAATCGGAACTCCGCCGACGGTGATAGAAGCGCCCGCAGGCAACTCGAGATTACCGTCATTTGACAGGTGTGCCTTCAACTCGCCTGTCAATGAGTCGCGGACTTCAAAGGATTGGGCGTACATTTCACCATTGAAGCCGTTTAGTCCTGCGAGCGCGGTGCCGCCGGATAGTAAGGCGACGTTTCCAAAGTAATCAACCACGACACCGCTTTGCCCTGCGGAGTCACCGACAAACAGGCCGCCTGGACTGAGGTCTGCAACGAAGGCCCCATCCCGCATGTATAAACCACCATCGCTGTCCAAGTGCGACAGCGTGTCCCCTGTTTCCGGATCAATCACCATAAACGATTTGGCCGCGAATTCACCGTTTGGGTCGAATCCGCCAACGACTTCACCGTTCTGCACCATAACCATGGTTCCGTTTGGATTTAGATATATGCCGCCGTCCTCACCCAACAACTCAAGACCGCCTTGATTGTTCAAGTGTGAGAGCGTGTCTCCCGTCTCCGGATCGATCACCATGAATGACTTGGCGTAATACTCGCCGTTCGCGTCGAATCCACCCACAGGAACGCCATCCTGCACGACGACCATGGTTCCGTTCGGATTGATATACACTTCATTGCCCTCACCATCCCGCATTTCCAAACCGCCGTCGTTACGCAAATGCGCCGCCGGATCTTCCACCGTTCCGTCACCGATAACCACGAACGACTCTGCATAAATCTCCGTGTCATAAATCGAGTCCACACAGGCTGGATCTACGCTGACCGTCCAGTCACAGGAGACATCGTCATACTCTACTTCAATGCAGTTGCCTGCAAAGACATCAAGATCGCTGGAAAGCTGATAGGAGCATGTGGCGGGATCATACACGACGCGGATACACGAATCTCCGGCGGTCAATGTCATGGTGTTGTTGATAACCGTTCCTGCAAGCTCGATGCACCTCCCGGCGCTGTATCCTCCTCCCCCGCCCGTTGCCGCGAACGTAATGGTATTGGCCGAATCGTTGGGAACGATTACAATGTTCTCGCCTGCGATAAGGTCAATATTCCCGCCGTCATTGACCACTCCGTCGACACTCGAAACAATATTCGTCAAAGCATCCGCAGCGGTCAGCGTGTTATCCTGAACCTTTGCGGAGTTAACGGCATCGTTCGCAATCTTAGGCGACGTCACGGCATTGTCTTCAATTTCGGCGGTTGCGATTGATGTGCCAAGCGTCGCACTCACCTGATCCGCGCTCACCGTAATACCGGTACCCGCTCCAACGTTAATGGTCAATCGCTCATCCAGCGAGTTTCGTCCGCGCTGCTCCGGAGCCGCCGGAGTTCCCGTCAATCCCTGCCCCGCGATAATTGAATCCAACGTAAACGGCAACACCGACTCCGGAAACTTCCCGTCCGCACCCAGCGGCACAAGATGATTTGGTGTCGGCGTCGCCCGCGCTGCGATGTGATTCACCGAGTCCGCATTCTGTGCGTGACGCGCCTCAATTGCCCTGAAGTCCGCAGTAATCGGAAGTCGCGGAGTCAGTACCGTTCCCTCGACAGTAATTTGCAGCCAGTTGCTCGCTCCGATTGAGTCCGGCAACGGAGTAGTCTCTCCCAGCAAGACCGAATACACTCCGTTCTCCACCGCCACATCATTGTGTCCTTCCGTCCAGCGTGCCGTTCCGCCCGTTGCTGCCGGAAAAATCGAAAATGAAAAATCATAACTCCCTGTCAGCAGGCTGTCACCGCCCGCATTAGTCAGAATTCCCTGATAACTCACCTGGTTCGCCCATGCTGCCATTCCGAACCAGAGGCACGCCGTTGCCAGAACACTTACGAATCGTCTCATGGTCTCCCTCGTTTCTTGAGTCGATGCTCAGTTAAACTAACGACTTATAACAAATGTGAATTTTCAGAAATATGACTCCTTTTGTAATAATACGATGAAATCAGATTGTCAATAGCAACGCCTGACAAAAAAGAACCCGGGTCGGCGCCCGGGCTTTCGCAAATTCGCAGGTTACGTCCGGATTTTACATCTCATAAAACTCGGTTCGCCGCGTTCCAAATGTGTCGTTGTACTTGTTAATCGTCTTGTCGTCCGCAAGCTTCGGATCAATCTCCACCGTCATCACATCCGTTGCCGTCATTGCTCCCGAAGCGAGCAGCTCACCCTGCGTGCCCATGATAACGCTTCGTCCGGTGAACGATACCTTGCGGCCGTCGCGTTCTTCCACGCCGATACGGTTCGCTGTAGCGGCAAAAACATTATTCTCAAACGTGCGGGTCACCATCGCCGCCTGACAGAACGGCAGCACGAGATTAGACGGATGCGCTATGACCTGCGCTCCTCGCAGCGCCATGGTTCGCATCACCTCCGGAAATCTCCAGTCAAAACAGATCATCACACCGACCCGCGCAATTCCAATATCATACACATTGAACGGAATATCGCCCGGATCGAATCGTTCAACTTCTTTATCATACAAATGCACTTTCCGGTATCGCCCCACAATCCCCTTTGGCCCCATGAAGACGGAACCGTTATACACCTTCTTCCCTTCGCGCTCCACCATTCCCATGACCATGTAGCAGTTCCGGTCGCGGCAGAGTTGCGCCAGCCATTTCGTCGTCGGCCCCGCCGGCAATTCTTCCGACAGCTGCAGACTCTCTTCACGGCCGCGCATTTCATATCCCGTCAATGCCAATTCCGGCAATACCCATAAATCAGCGTGCCGGTCACCCATCAAATCCTCGATTTGCTTTTGATTGCGAGCGATTTCCCCGAATGCGGGGTGTGTTTGCACAATTCCAAGTACCATGATTTTACTATCCAAATCAGTTTACAATCCCGATATGACAAACAGAACCGAACCCCTATCGTCGAGTGTCCGGCTTCTATAAATAACTATCCTCGTGCCTTCCCGGCGTTCTCTGCGATATACTTCGTCAGCTCCGGCGGCGATTTCAAACTCCACGTCGTCCGGCCTGCTTCAAGCAGCTCTACTCCCTCCAATGAGCCATCTTTGTTCAAGATAGGACTTCCGCGCAACAACAGCAACTCTCCCGCGTTCAGCTTGACCGGCTTGCTGATGCCTCCGGCATAAGGCGAATTCTTGCGCACCCACGCCTTCGCATCCACCGTATACTCTCCCGGCGGTATGTTGAGCACCGTGACCGAATGTGAACTCGCTAACGGAATTCGCGGGAGCAGTTCCGTTTCTCCCGGCCCGTGCAGCGTCACCATCGATAGCCAGTCTCCCGCTGCAGCCGGTTCCGGAAACGCCACGAGCAGCGCTGCGTAGCCAGCCTGCAGCAGCACTCCCTTCGTATCCAGCTTCGGCACCTCTTTGGGAGTCTCGGCTGTGCCTTCAGCGGTGGCCGTGCCGCCCGGTTTGTCGGTTTTCGAACAGCCGAACATTACCGTCATGCAGCATAGCGCCGCGAGAATGCGAAAAGTCATGTGTCTTTTGCCTGTCAGTAGTAATATTGAATCTGCGAATAGCTGCGCGGATAATAAAGGTCACTTACCCGCATACCGCTTCTCGGAATGTATCGGCTGGAGCTGTACCACGGATTCGAACCCGAGAAAATGTAGGAAAGTCCCATGCGCAGCGAGTACGACGTCGAGTGCCGCTGATAGTGCGAAAGACCGTCGTTCGGCACAAAATCCCAAGCCCGGCTCTGATAGTGCGACATCGACAAGCTCGCTTCAATGTTGTCCTCAATATAATAGGCCAGCGACGCGCTGTGATACAAATTCCACATCTGCCCGTTATGCAGATTCCTGTCCTTTGGGTCGTGTATCCACCGCTCGTGAATAAATGTGTAGGCCAGCTTCCACCGGTCGTGCACCGCATACTGGCCGTTCAAGAGCGTCGTCCAGAAAAATCCGTCGTCCGCCGGGTCGACTCGATGTTCAAGTCGCATGTCGCCCGTCAACTGCACATGCCAGTTCAAAGGAATATTCACCTCCACTCTCGGCCCGAACAGCATCTGTTCCCAATGCGTGCGACCGGAGTATGACCCGACGGACGAAGTGTCTGTGCTCGAAGTGTCCGTTACTTCATGCCGCGTCCATTCGCTGTGCGTCTTGTAAATATCGTTCTCGTGCACACCTGCGATATTCATGGACACTCTCCAGCCGCTCCATCTCGCCATCGTGGACGGCACCACCTCTTCGTTGATGCGGTAGAGTGCGAACGCGTCCAGCTCGCCCGTCATCGCGGCATCACTCTTCAATATCGCTTCAACATCTCTCCAGAATAACCGCGCACTCCGCTCATTTCGTTTCTCATAGGCCGAACGCTGATACAGCAGCTCGGCCAGCTTCTGCCGCGTCTCCTGAGACAATTCACCGCTTAGCCTCCCCATTTCCGCCAGCCGTGCTTCCAGTATGTACGCGTCGTACACCGCCGACGCATTGCGGATTCTCCCCCACCCGAGTCCCGCCTCACCTCGCGCATAATACCTGAAACTGCTCGTACGCATCTCCGACTCACCGTTTGACCGCAGCGTATCGCTATCGCGTCTCCACTCGCTTTCACGGTGAGATTGCCCGATATCGGCACTGCCGCTTCCCGAAAACTGCACGGAAAATGCCGTTTGGGTCGGGAAACAAACTCCGCTCACAACAGCGTCTGCACTCTCATACTGGTTCAAATAATTTTGCTTCGAAAAGCTGTAATAGCTGGAACCGTCGCGGTCCCTGTCTTTGCTTCCGTTCGCCGCCTCACTGTAACCCGCCTGAATCGCCGTCTCAATGCCCAGTCGTTCGCTGTCATACAGCCAGTAACCGCTGCCGCCGATATCGCCATGCCGGTACCAGTCGCGGTCATGTGAGTCATCATCCACGAACGAACCGCCGTAAATATCCATTCCGCCGTCTCCGACCAGTGCATACACGCTGTACGTCGGAATCCTGAAGGCGCTTAACTCAAACCCATAAGACCAATAATTAACCGTCAATAAGCTCGTCAATAAACAAATCGCGCGCATGGCCAGTCTCCTTTTCAAGTTTACTCTCAATGCCAAACTGTGCGCGTGTAAGGATAAATGTAATTGTTTATGCCGTTGCCTGTCTCCTGCTGAACTCCTCCCAGTCTTCAATCGTATCAATATCACCAAGCTCAGGCAATAGTCCGTGCGGTATGCCTGCTTCCGTCAATCGTGCAATCGTCTGCTCAAGCAGTTCGCTCGTGCTCCACGGCAGTTCTGCGAACAGTTCGGGCACCACCCGCGTCATGCCAAGCAAATAATATCCCCCGTCCTTCGCCTTCCCGAACACAACCGGAACTTCATCCAGAATCCGGAATGCCTGCTTCACATATTCCGCGGGCAGCTCCGGACAATCACTTCCAATCAGCACCACCTTGCGCGCACCGCTTTGAAATCCTCGAATCGCCGCGACACACATCCGTTGACCCAAATCCCCGCCCGCCTGCTGCGAAAAAAACGGCCGCGTCCCGAAAAATGTCTGCCCTTTCACAAAGTCAAACGGCTCCGCAAACGACACTTCCACCTCGGTCGAATCATCCAGCGACTCCAGCAGCGCCCGGCACCGTTTCACAAGCTCCACATAGATTTCATAGGCGCGCGCATGCCCCGCCGCGTCGGCAATCCGTGTTTTCACCTTCCCCGGTTCCGGCATCCTCGCCAGACAAATCAATGTGTTCATCTCTGGTCAATTCCCGTCAATACCGCTCACGACCGCGGCGTTCAGGCAAGACTGCCTCCGCACGAACTCCCCGCGCCTGCCGTGCAGCCGTAGCAATGATTTCTCGTCACGATTTCCCGTGTATGCAATCCCGCCTGCCACTCCGAAATGTGCTTCGGCATGCCGTGATTCACCCGCAAGTCAAGCATCTGATTGAAATCACAATCGTACAAATACCCTTGCCAGTCCACCGATATCAGCGTCTTGCACATCACTCCCGCCGCCGCATGCGGATTGAATGCGGTCACCAGCTTCTGCATATACTCCTCGTATCGCCCGCTCGTCAGCAGAAAGTCCAGAAATCTACCGATAGGCATATTGGTAATGCAATACAATTCGTCAAACACGATGCCGTGCTCGCGCAGCAATATCTCCTTGTATTGCTCCTGCAACACAGACTGGTTCGGCGCAATGGACGGTCCTCCCGGATTGTAAACCAGATTCAGCTTCAGCCGCCCCCCATTGCCGTAGCCCAGTGAGTTCAATAGCTTCAGCGCCGTGATGGATTTCTGAAACACTCCCTCCCCGCGCTGCTTGTCTGTGTTTTCCTGTGTGTAGCACGGCAGCGAAGCGATGATTTCCACCTCATGCTGCGCCAGAAAACCCGCCAGCTCTTCCTGCGGCCGTGTCAACAGTATCGTCAGATTACATCGGTCCATCACGTGCCGTCCGCGCACCCTGCACTCCTCGACAAACCACCGGAAATGCGGATTCAGCTCCGGCGCGCCGCCCGTGATGTCCACCGTTCCGATTTCCTGCGTCTCATCCAGCACCCGCAAACATTGCTCGAATACCTCCCGCGGCATCACCTCTTTCCGGTCCGGCCCCGCGTCCACATGACAATGTTCGCACGTCTGATTGCACAGCCTCCCCACATTGACCTGCAGCGTGGTTATCCCGCTCGCCCGCAACTTCCCGTCACCGAGCACCGCCAGCCGCCGCTCAAACCGCTCCCAAGGCACATTCTCTTCCAGAATGCGCAGTTGCTCTCTTGTGTCCGCAAGCGGATTCTTGACAGCCAGCATACTCTTCATTGCCCGTTCAAACTCCAATCATAATTCGTGTACTCAATCCTCGTATCCTTCTTCACCTCCGGATAATACATCTGAAACAGCGTCCGCACCCCGTCGTTGTCGTCAAAATCCTCCTTGAACCACTTGAAGATGGGAGACACATGCAGCACACCCTCCTCAATTCGATTCTCGTCCGGACGCTGCGTCAAAAACTGCCGCTCCTGCTCGGCCAGCTGCTGATTCAATCTCATATCCACGTACACCTCCTGCCGCAGCGTCGGACATCCCTTCGCCGCGCACACAATCGCAAAATGGATTCGCGGCTCCTTGAAATCCGCCCGCAGGATGTCGTGCTCAATCATCCCCAGCGAAGCCTCATGCTCGAACAGTCTCACGAATTTCTTGTTCCACGGACTCGAGAACAACCCACCGATATCCTGGATACTCTCCACCGGCCAATGATTCAAAATGAGCTGGATCGCCGCTGCGTTATAGAGATTGATCATCAGCGCCAGCTTCTCGTTCTTCGTGAACGCGCGATACTGCTCAAAACTCACTTCGCCGATAGACTCAATGTATGCGTCCAAATCCTCCCTGTCCTTCACCAACTCCGAATAATTCACCCGCCCGTCTTTCACATATTGGTCATACACCCCCTGCAGCCGGGAATGCGTATGGTCAAATGCAAACGCCTGCGCGCAGATGAGCACAACCATGCACACCAGCCTACACATCCGCTCCGCCTCCCTGCTCCTCCAGCGGACGGAATTTCTTCTGCATCTCCTCCGCGCTCTTTCCCCGGTAATACCACCACAGCGTGTTAAAGTTCATCGCCATCGCCTTCATCGTGCCCAGCTTCTCATATCGCCGCGCCGACGTGACCAGCGGCTCTTTCATCAACGTTGTCTTGCCGTGCTTGGCAAGCTTCCTCTGAAACGCGAAATCCTCCATTACCGGCCAATCCGGAAATCCTCCCAACTCCATGAACACCGGTTTCCGAACAAAAAGACCCTGGTCACCCCAGGGCATCGAAAACACTCGCGACCGGATGTTCGCTCCGTATGCAATCGCCCGCAAACTCAAACTCGAACGGTCGAATTTCAACCGGAACGCTCCGCCCGACAGCTCCGGACGATTGTGCATCACCTCAAGAATCTTCGCCACACTGTGCCGCGGCGGCTCGCTGTCCGCATGCAAGAACCACAATATGTCCCCCCGTGCATGCTCCGCACCCAGATTCAACTGCCTGCCCCGTCCCGCACCCGTCACAAGCACCTTGTCCGCCCAAATCTCCGCCTTGTCTCGCGTATGGTCCAAACTTCCCCCGTCCACGACAATCACCTCCGGACGCGGCTGCTCCAACGCCAGAAACTCCAGCAGCTTCGGCAGCCGCTTCTCCTCGTTCAGCGTCGGAATGATTACACTCACCGACTCACTGAACGGCATCGCAGTGACATTTATCCTTGCAGCGGCCATTTCGGTTCACTATCTTGCATAGACAAGTAATATACCCAAACGCAAACGAAAGCTCAAACGTATTATCGTGCACAATCGCCGCCGAATGACTTATGTGAGATGGTTACTCACCGCTCTGGTAATAACCTCCTTAATCTATGTTTTCACGGCATTTCCCGTTGGCGATTGGTTGAAACATGAGCTCGACAAAATCTCCCGGTTGGGTCCACTGGGCTACCTCTGGTTTACCCTGTTGTATATTCTCGCGACCGTCGCCGGATTTCCCGGCTCCATTCTCACACTCGGTGCCGGTGCCGCCTACGGGGTTCTCATCGGCTCCGTCTTGGTTTCCGTCGCCGCCACCCTCGGCGCCGCAGCCGCATTTCTGGTCGGCCGCTATCTTGCCCGCTCCGTCGTCGAACGTCGCGTCGCCCAAAACCCCCGCTTCCGTGCCGTGGACAAAGCCGTCGGCCACAAAGGTTTCAAAATCGTCTTTCTCACCAGACTCTCGCCCGTCTTCCCCTTTGTGCTGCTCAACTACATGTTCGGAATCACGCGCGTTAAATTTTCCGACTACGTTCTCGCGAGCTTCCTCGGCATGATTCCCGGCACAATTCTCTATGTCTATCTCGGCTCCATTGCCGGCTCCCTTGCCACCGGAACTCTCCCGGAGTCGCCCGTGCGCAAAGTGTTTACCTTCGCCGGATTGTTCGTCACCCTGCTTGTCACGTTTTACGTCACCAAAGTCGCGCGCACCGCCCTGCGCGGCGTGGAAGGACCTGCCTCATGAACTCCACCGCACAACTTGTGTCTCCTGCCGATACACACAACCTCGAGCTGCTCGCCCACCTCCGGCCTGAAACCTACCTCAATCCCGTTCCGCAGAGCAAATACAATCTCGTCGTCATCGGCGGCGGCACTGCAGGCTTGGTCACCGCCGTCGGAGCCGCTGGTCTCGGAGCTAAAGTTGCGCTCGTCGAAAAACATCTGCTCGGCGGTGATTGCCTGAATGTCGGTTGCGTCCCGTCGAAAGCTCTCTTGCGCTCCGCTAAAGCCGCTTACGAAGCTCGCCGCGCCGCCGAGTTTGGTGTGAAAGTTTTTTCACACCAGATTGACTTCCCCGCCGTCATGGAGCGTGTCCGCAGACTCCGCGCGCACATTGCTCCCCTCGACGGAATTCACTCCCTCACCCAAAAGGGAGTGGATGTCTTTCTCGGTGAAGCGAGATTCCTTGACTCCTCAACCGTTGAGGTCGCGGACCGCAAACTCACCTTTGCCCGCGCCGTCATTGCCACCGGAACCAGCCCCGCGATCCCCGATATTCCCGGCCTGAAAGATTGCTCTCCACTCACCAATGAGTCGCTCTTCGATCTCACCGAACTTCCACCCTCTTTGGCTGTCCTCGGTGCGGGTCCCGTGGGCTGCGAAATGGCTCAAGCCTTCGCCCGTCTCGGCAGTAAAGTCACTCTCTTTGAATTGAAAGACCGTCTGCTCCCGGCGGAAGACCCCGAAGCGTCGGCTCGGCTGCTCGAGTCCTTCACCCGCGACGGCATCACCTGTCATCTGGGCTGCGCCAATCTCTCCTTCTCTCGCGCTGAAACCGGAATCGTTGCGGCGTGTGTTCTGAACGGTCAAAAAATTACCGTCGAAGTCAATCAAGTTCTCGTTGCCGCCGGACGGACACCCAACACCGGTCACATGCAGTTGGACAAGGTCGGAGTCCACACGACTCGCGATGGCATTGCAGTCAATGAGCAGCTGCGCACCACCAACTCCCGGATTTTCGCCTGCGGTGATGTCTGCTCGCAATACAAATTCACACATGCCGCCGATGCGCTCGCGCGCTTGGTCATTGGCAATGCGCTCTTTTTCAGCAGTGCCAAACTCTCGGACCTCAACATTCCCTATTCCGTTTACACCTCTCCCGAGGTCGCGCACGTCGGACGTCATGCGCACACTGCCGGAAACGAATGCTCCGTCATTCGCTTTGAGTTAACTCACCTTGACCGCGCGCTTCTCGATGGCTCACCGGAGGGTTTTGTCAAGATTCTGCACGACAAGCAGGGGCGGATTCTCGGTGCGACCATTGTCAGCGAACATGCGGGCGAGCACATCGCGGAATTCGTCCTGGCCATGAATCACAATATTTCTCTGTCTAAACTCGCATCCGACATTCACCCCTATCCCACGTACTCTGAAATGATAAAAAAATGCGGTGACCTCTATCGCCGCACTCTGCTCACTCCCACCGTAGCCAATTTGCTCTCCTCAATTCTTAAGTGGCGCCGCTAACTCGCGGTTCATGCTTCCCTCGCCTCGCCGCCACCTGTGCGCGTAAACGATAAAAATCGCGATTGGCATCAATGCTCCCGCGACCGCAAACGTGACCCGCATGCCGCGTGCAACCGCGTCAGGTGCTGTTGCGATCGAGTCCTGTATTCCCGAGGCCAGCGCGAAGACAGCACCTATCATCGAAGCTCCCGTGATAAGACCGAGATTGCGCGACAAGTTGAGCATTCCGGACGTAACTCCCCGCACATCTTCCGCCGCGTCCTTCATCACAGCGGTCGTGTTCGCCGTCTGAAACAGCGCGTATCCAAGAGTAACGACGATGATGCCGCCGATAAATCCGCTTACCCCGAACGTCATCGGAAGCAGAGACAAAATCAAGCAGCCCGCCGCGATTCCTGCAAGCCCGGTAACCGTCAGCAAATGTGTACCGGCTTGGTCAACAAGCCGTCCGGCCGGCACACTGCATAGCGAAACAACGATGGGCCCGACTGTCATGGCCAAACCGACTTGCCCCGCCTGAAGTCCGAGCGCCAGCGAAAGGTAAAAGGGTCCAACCACGAGCGTGGCCATTAATACCGTAGACACCAGCGCGCTGGTCGCGAGTGCTGCGCTTAACTGAGAGCCTCGGAGAAGGGATAGGTTGATGAGCGGCTTTTCTGCCCTCTTCTCTGCGAGCAGGAAGAGACCGGCTCCCAATACCGTGCAAATCACAAGCGCCAAGCCGAACACGATGTCCTTGCCCGTGCCGATTGTCATCGCCAGCGCATAAGCGGCAAGAGTGAACGCAAGCAGTGAGCTTCCCAAAACATCAACTCGCATGCGCGATTTGGATTCTCTTCTGCTGTCTGCGGGCAGATTGCGATAGGTGAGAAACAAGGCTAAAGTTGCTCCGGCTGCGGTGACATGAAATATCGCCCGCCATCCGAGTCCGCTGATCAAGACTCCTCCCAAAGTTGGGCCAAGTGCGGTGCCAAGCGCGGACATCGTGCCGAGCAAGCCTATCGCACTTCCGGTTTTCTCTTTCGCGATACTTCCTCCTGCAAGTGCAAGCGAGACTGCCATCATGATGGCAGCACCAAGTCCCTGCAATCCTCGAGCTGCTATTAAGATCCATAGCGAAGTCGCGGCACTGCATAGCACTGAGGCCACCGCGTAGAGGCACAGTCCGGCCAGAAGTAATCGTCTGTGACCGAACATATCTCCCAACCGCCCAACACTGACGATGAGAACCGTAATCGCGAGGAGATAGGCCAGAACAACCCATTGGATTCCCTGAAACGTCGCACCGAACGATTCGGCAAGGGTAGGCAAGGCAACATTGGCCACGCTGGTACCAAGTGAGGAAAGCAGCATTGAAAGGGACAGGCTCGCGAGTGCCCGTCGGTTGGTTTGTGTCCCATCAACCTGCAAGTCTCCGTTGACACTTCCGCGCGCGCTGCTCGCATTTATGCCGATGTTACTTCGGTTTGTTTTCAAGCGCCTTTCTCAGCAGGGTCACCGCTTGTGTTGCTTCTTCTATCGTGAGGCTGCCAAAGAAACTCTCCGTCATCTTCTCCCGCAGAGCGTGAATCTCACCGGCCTTCTTCTCTCCCTTCTCTGTCATTTTTACACCGTTCCTGCGTTTGTCAGACCCGCCTCGCTGCCGTTCAATGTAGCCTTCCAGCTCGAGCCGTTTCAACCCTCTGCCTGCATTGCTTCTGTCAACATGAAGGTAAGATGAGAGCCGCTCCTGCTCGCAGACTCCTTCCTCTTCATACAGCGCGTTAAGCAATCGCGCCTCAGTATGATTCAGTCCGATGGTGGAGAACAAGCGTTCGCCGTCCTGGTATTTTCGCCGGGCCAATTCGCTGATAAGCTCGAAGAGTTGAGAAAAGCTGTTCACGTCCGATTGCGTTTTCATATCAAGTGAATGATTTGCTGTCTAAATTAAATGCGTGCGCACGCATATATTATAAGAATTCGAATCGTCAAATGCAAATGTCATTAATTATAAATTATTAATATGCTTACGCCAATTGTGTTTTCCAATCGCTTCGGACTTCCCCCTTCCTATTCCGTACCATGCCTCTTCAGATTTCCTTACCACTTCCTAAGTCCAATGCCACTTTCTCGTATCTTATAATTGCACATATGTTTACAACAATTGCGTTTTTGAGACACAATGACTTGACAGATGAAAGAATATATCTTATATTATGCACAGCTAAACACAAGCCCCTTCCCTCGGAACCCGACGGACATCGCGAACCGTGGCCGGCCCATCAATGAGCTGGGGAGGAGTGTTTCTCCGCAACCAACTGGCCTCTTCGCCTATATCAAGTAACCCCGAACGGGTGAACATGATCCACTGCGCGTACAGCCACCGGTTTATTGTTTTGCCGGACTATCGGGGGAAACTTCCTGCATCCCGAACAAAACAATTCGCTCTGCACCAGCTGCCAGCCTCTTACAATCGCTCACAATGTGAGTTAGTTGTAGGCTCATTCCGAAAACTTTCGAGAATTCAATTAGTTGACCTAACGGGTCAATTATGATGATGTTCTCACAACGGTTGTCACTCAGCAACGGTTTAACTATATTTAACCGACTTGCTATGGTTTTATCCCTGACAACCGGAGGTAACATGTCCCGTTTCTGGATGATTTTGGCGGCCCTGTGTTTGACCGCATCGCTCTCGTTCGCACAAGTCCCCGGCTCCGTCGTCATCACCGAAGTGATGTACGATGATACGGCCTCGACCGACTTCGAATGGGTTGAAATTCACAATACGACCGGCGCACCAATCAATCTCACGGATTGGGTGCTCCTCGATGACAGCGTCTATCCCGCCGACGGCGGCGAAGGCGCCATCATGATTCCCGTCGGCACGACGATCGGCGCGGGAGATTACATGGTTCTCGCCCGCGATAACACCGGAATTCCCGGTGCCGTCGTCTGCGTTCAAATTTCCAATACGTGGACTCTTGGCAATAGCGGCGACAATCTCGCTCTTTATTCCGCAGCTACGAATGGAACTTTGATTGACGGTTCTTTGACAGTCCAATTCCCCGATCTTGCCGGAACCAATCTCGGCAACTCGATTGAAAAGTGTGATCCCAATGCCATGTGGACCGGCGATGCCGCCGCTTGGCACGAATCCACAAACATCTATTCCGCCACCGGCCGCTACCGCAAGTGCACTCCCGGTTTCGCCAACAGCGCGTGCGCCGACGCGATTCCGCCTACGGTAGTTTCCTGTGTGTCCGTGACCAACACCACGATTGACGTGCTGTTCAGCGAGTCGGTGGAAATCACCTCCGCTGAAACCGAAGCCAATTACGATATTACTCCGGGAATCGGCGCGCCGCTCTCTGCTCTTCGTGACGGAACAAATCACGCCTTGGTTCATCTGACTGTTGCTCCGATGCCGAACAACAATTACACCGTGACGGTGAATGATGTCGCGGATTTGTGGGGCAATCTGACGGTGGACGGAATCTGCCAATTCACGGTGAACGTGACCGTGAATCCCGGTGATGTCGTCATCACTGAAGTCATGTATGATGACACCGCTTCAACCGATGCTGAATGGGTGGAAATTCTGAATCAGACCAGCACAACGCTCGATATTTCGGGCTGGGTGCTTTCCGATGACGATGTTTATCCCGGCAATGGCGGTGAAGGTGTCATTCAAGTTCCGGCGGGAACATTCCTTGCCGCCGGTGCGCGCGCGATTCTCAGCCGGGTCGATTTGCCCGTTATCACTGGAGAAATCATTTGCGCACCGGTGATTGGCTCCTGGACTCTCGGCAACAGCGGCGACAACCTCGCTCTGTTCACCGCGGCCACAGGCGGTCAGTTGGTGGATGGTTCGTTGACGGTTTTCTATCCCGACCTTGCGTTCGGCAATGCGGGCAACTCCATTGAGAAGTGCAATCCGGATGAAGGCTGGACGGGCGACCCGGCAGCATGGACGGAGACTCAAGTTTCTTTCGCACTTGTTGGCCAGTATCGTCATTGCACTCCATATGATCAAGGTTTCTGCTGCCCGGATCCGGCAGCGGGAACGATTTCTGTTTCCACGTTTGGTCCGCCGTGGTGGGAATACACTCTGACTCATGTCAGCGGCTGTATTGACGAAGTTGTCTTCACCAATTTCTGTGCGGGCACGGTTGGTTCTGTGACGGGCGAAGCGACGACTTTCTGGTCGGTGCTTCCGGGTGGAGACGGCAATGACGGTGATTCGATAATTTTCGTCGCGGCTCAACCGCTCAATTACGGCACGGTGACAGGTTTTGTTCTGTATCATCCGTGGTGCGATGACATTGTGAATTGGACGGCAGGCGGAAATTCGGGTTCGGTGGACGGCCCGCTGCCGGTTGAGTTCGGCAATTTCAGCGCAGTGGCCGGAAACGGTGAAGTGCTGCTAAACTGGAACACGATTTCGGAGTCAGAGCTTGAGAAGTTTGAAATTCGCCGTGACGGCATGCTGATTGCCAATGTGAATGCCCGGAACAGCGAAACCGGAGCGACCTACAGCTACACGGACGAAACCGTTGTCAACGATGTTGATTATACCTATGAGCTGTCGGTCGTTGGTTTGAACGGCGAGCGCAATGTGCTGGCCACGCAGTCGGCGACTCCGCGCAGCGGAAATTCGATTGTGACGGAATTTGCATTGCATCAGAACTATCCGAATCCGTTCAATCCGGAAACTTCGATTCGCTTTGACCTGGTTGAGAATTCGCTTGTGAACCTGACCATTTACAACGTCGCCGGACAGGAAGTCGCCACGCTGGTGAACGGCAACTTGACTGCCGGTTCGCACACCGTGAATTTCGACGGCGCGAATCTGACGAGCGGAGTGTATCTCTACCGCTTGACCGCAGGCGAGTTCACTTCGACGATGAAAATGGTGCTGCTGAAGTAATCAGCGAAGCTGTTAAATGAGCGGGGCGAACCGAAGTGGTTCGCCCCGTTTTTTGTTGCGGGCATTTTCCTCGGGAAGTCAGGGGAGATATTCGACGGTCACTTGCGCGGAATCCGTGGCCGTGATGCCGTGATGCTCGATTTCGGCAGCAAGCATGAATGTGCCGAATTCATTGAAGAAGTCCCAGTTGAGGGAGGTTTCGCCGTGCATGTCTGTGGGTAAGGGTTCGGTGAGAACGCCGCCGGAAAAGGAGAGTACGGGAAGAGTTCCGAGGATGGGTTGACCGAAACCGTCGCGCGCGATGAGAGTAACTCTGGTCATGCAGCTTTCATTGCTGTCCGCCCAGAGAACCGCGGGTTCAAGATAGACATGCAGTAAAGGCGGTTCGAGATAGGGAAACACTTCCACGTTGACGGAATCGCGGAGAACTCCGGAATTGGCGACGAGCCAGAAGGAGCCGAAATGGTCATGGAATGACCAGTTGAATTGAATCAGTCCGGTTGAGTCGGTTAGCGGAATCGCAGGAAGCACACCGGCATTTACGGAGATGTTTATGGATTGATTCGGGATGCCGCGATTGGCATTATCGACAAGCCGGACGGTTATCGAGCTGTAAACGGTTTCATCGGCGTATGCCTCAAGCTGCTGAGGAACAGCAGTGAGACTGAGAGCGGTACCTTGAGGCGGAGCCTGCCGGATGGAAAGGAATCGAGTCGCGGAGATATTGCCGACCGAGGCAAAAATGAACTGGTCGCCGACTTCACCGAAGGACCGGAAAATGAGATAGACACGCCCGAGGAAGTCAGTCGTGTTCAGAAGCAGCGAGTCGGAAAATTCCAAAACACCTAAAGTCGGGTCGTGGAGTGAGATGTCCACGGCTACACCGGACATGGCCGTTCCATTGTTACTCGATAAGATGATGATGACGGGAGTTGAAGGCAGCAATTCCGGGCCGATGAAAAGTGTATCATTCGGCACTCCGGTAATAATTTGAATGGAGCCGGGAAACGGAGCGGGGTCGCCGCAATCACAGGTCTGCGGATCTTCGCAGCCGATGAAACAGGTCAAGACGAGGAAAAGCGGGGCAAGCAGAAAGCGGGCAGTCATGATTCCCTCCAGAATCTGAATTGTCAAGCACTCTCAGGAACAGTGTGGCCACTACAAGTGAGGGGGCTCGGCTGATTTCAGGCGGAATCAAATACAAAGTATCGTTTTTGAATTTGAGTCACAAGTGCTTGTCCGGGTCAACGAAAGTGCGGGCTGCACCGAACTTGCAGGTCGAATCAGGAGTGCTATATTGATAGTGTAATTGAAGATGGCTATCCAATGTGCAGGATTGGAGACAATGGAAAAGAATACAATGCAGTTTGATGAGAGGTGCCGGATATGCAAGGGGCTTGCAGGCGAGCCGCTTTGTCAGGGATTTCTGGCGGAATCAGAACGAAGCCGTCAGCCGCGAGTGCACCGGCAGTATGCGGCGAGGCAGAAGCTGTTTATTGAGGGTGATCCGTCCATCTATGTGTTTTACATTCACGCGGGAACGGTGAAGCTTTCAAAGATGGGACTGGGAGAAAAGCCCGTGGTGCTGCGGCTGCTGGGTGCGGGTGACATGCTTGGCTACCGGGCTGTAATCACAAATGAGGAGTATGCGGCGACCGCAGAGGCGCTGCAGGATTGCACGGTTTGTGCGATACCGCGGGAGAGTTTTCTTGCCGCGCTGGAAACAAATCAGCGTCTTGCTTTGCACTTCGTCAAGCTATTGTGTTCGGAGCTTCGGGAGTCTGAGGAGTTGTGGCTGCACGATTCACAGGAGACGGCCCAGAAGCGGACGATGCGAGTGCTGGAGCGGCTTGCGGATGGCAACGGTGAAATCGTTACGGGCGGGAACAACCATACCAAACCTCTGCAGCGGTCGGAGATTGCGGAAGTGATCGGAATATCGAGCGAGACTTTCTCACGGATGCTGAAGAAACTTTCCGACCGAGGAATTGTGACGGTGGATAGAAATGTTATCCGGTTTGCGAAACCGTTGAAGTAAGCGAAGGGATATCAAATGCAAGCGGGGCGAACCGAAATGGTTCGCCCCGCTTTTTACTTCATGCGAACGGGCACAACATGTTGCGCCCCTATGAATCACTTTTTGGATTTCTTCCAGTTGTTGTATTGTTCGACTAAGTTACGAACATTTTCAACGTCTGAAGTGACTTCCGTCTTGTAGGTGATCTCCTTGGTGTCGGCAGTCCATTCGATGACTTCGGCATCACCGAGGGCCACGCCGGTGCCGTTGTGTTCCACGAGGGTTTCGTCAATGGCACCGGGAAGCAGGAGAATCGGCGCGGCGCCCATGTTGCTGAACGTGAACTCGACTTTGCCGCAGAGAACGCCGTCCTGCTCGAAGAGATCTTTCTTCGTGATGGTCCAATCGGGATTTTCACCTTCAAACGTTTGGCCTTCGAGGTAGTCGGTCACGAGTGTGCCGAAGTCTTTGAAAGAGACATCGCGCTCTTCTTCATCACTCGAATGAATGTTGTAGAAGAAGATGGAGCCTGAGCCGGTGCCGTCAGCATTGAGCTTGAAGGTGTAGGTTTTGTTCTGCACGTTCAGGCAGCCGACGGAGAATGCGGCAATCAGGAGAAGGATGGGGAGAAGTTTCTTCATAGGACCTCGGTATCTAAAATTGGAAAAAGGAAATTTGAAAGAGGAAAAGGGGCACCCGCGGCGGGTGCCGCCGCGGAGAATTCATAACTCCCTCCGGAATCTTGGTGAAGTGCTCTCGTCAAGGGCAAGGGTTTGCCGTTGGTGAGGGGGCTTCTTGGGGGAGGAAGTCAGAAGTCAAAGATCAGAAGTCAGAAAGCAGATTCCGGTCGGGTTGCGGCGGACCTTAACCCGACTCGGCGAGATTACTCTTGATGTTGTCAAGTTACTTGGGAGTTTACCCCCCTTTGTCCCCCCAGAGGACTGGGGGAAATCGGAACGGGCGGATTGCCATCCGCCCCTACATTCTTGCTGCGCGGCGTAACAGCGGGGTGGCTCGGTAGCGGTCTTCGTGGAACCAGTTATAGAGGCCGTCCATGATGGCTTCTACACGGGCAAGGCCGATTTTTTGTCCCCACGCAATCGGGCCATGAGGGTAGTTGACACCGAGCTTCATGGCGGTGTCAATGTCTGCGGCCGGGGCGACGCCTTCTTGCAAAGCATTATAGGATTCGTTGACCAAACATGCAACCGCTCGCACCAAAACTCCGGCAGGAGCATCTCCGACGGTGGCAATTTTGAGGCCGATGGACTCGAAGAGCGATTCGATTGTCGCGAATACTGCGGGATCGGTGCTGTCGAGCTTGACGAGTTCGGCTAAAGTGGTTTCGGAGAACGGCGGCAGCATCGACACGCCGACAAAGCGCTCGGGCGCGACGGCATCCGTGAGTAAATCACATAACGCGCTGGTTAACGTGAGGGTGACAATCGGAGCGTCACCGGGGAAGGCATCTTCGAGATATTGAATTGCCTCGTATTTCGAGGTGACGTCCGTGGTGTAGCACTCGAAGGCGATGTCGAACTGTTCGGCGTCGGCGTGCTCTTCGGCGGCAAGAATGCGAATCTTCGTGCGCTTACGGCCTTCTTCAATTTCAGCGGGCGCGAGCAGCAACGTCGGAGTGTGTCCGGCTTGTTTGGCACGCTCGGCTAAGGGGAGCACGTCATCGAGCGGGCCGACGAAGAGAATTTTTTCGATGGGATAGAGTTCGAGTTCGGACATCGCGGAAAATTAGAAATAGGAAATTGGAAAGCGGAAGCAGATTCCGGCGGGGAACCGCTTCGCTTGCGGGGAACCGCTTCGCTTAATCCCCGCTCGGCGAAGCTCCTCTCAGATTCCGGCGGGGAACCGCTTCGCTTAATCCCCGCTCGGCGAAGCTCCTCTCATATTCCGGCAGAGAACCGCTTCGCTTAATCCCCGCTCGGCGAAGCTCCTCTCATATATTCCGGCGGGGAACCGCTTCGCTTAATCCCCGCTCGGCGACGCTCCTCTCATATTCCGGCGGGGAACCGCTTCGCTTAATCCCCGCTCGGCGGAATAGGGGCACCCGCGGCGGGTGCCGCCGCGAAGTTCCATTATTTTTCGTTGGAGTAGTCGTAGAAACCGCGGCCGGATTTTTTGCCTAAGAAACCTGCATCGACCATCTGTTTTTGAATCGGATGCGGCCTGTAGCGGCTGTCGCGGAAGTAGGCTTCCCAGACGGAAGACGTGGCGGCGAAGTTGATGTCAATGCCGATTAGGTCCATGAGTTCGAAGGGTCCCATCTTGAAGCCGCCACCGTCGCGCATGATTCTGTCAATCGTTAAGTGGTCGGCCAAACCTTCACCGAGCGCGCGCAAGGCTTCGCCATAATAGGGACGCGCAACGCGATTGACAATAAAGCCCGGCGTGTCTTTGGTCACGACGGGAGTTTTCTCAAGTTCGATGCTGTAAGCGACAACGCGTTCGATGGTGCTCTTGTCGGTTTGGTGCGCGGCAACCACTTCGACAAGCTTCATGCGTGTGGCCGGATTGAAGAAGTGAAAACCGCAGACGCGATGGGGAAAGCGGGTGCGCGCGGCAATCTGCGTGACGGAGAGAGAGCTTGTGTTGGTCGAGAGAATACAGTCGTCACTAACACGGCCGTCAAGCTGACCGAAGAGTTCGACTTTGATGTCAAGCGATTCTGACGCGGCCTCGATAATCAGATCCGCGGACTTGCATTCTTCGAGGAAGTTAATCGGCTTGATACGCTCGACAATGGCTTTTGCGCTCTCTTTTGAGAGCTTGCCGAGTTCGACGCCTTTGGCGAGGTCTTTTTCGATTTTTTGCGGGGCTCGTTTGAGCGCATCGGGGAAGGCATCAAAGAGAAAGACCGTGCTGCCTGCTTGAGCACAGAGTTGAGCGATACCGCTCCCCATTGTGCCCGCGCCCAGAACGGCCACGGAAGAAAAAGTTGGCATGGTCAGATGTTGAGATTATTCCCTTGCGCCGTGCGCCTTGAGGAAATCAATGGACGCCTGATGTTTTTTCCATTGGGCGACGCGGAGAGCCGTCCACTTGTTTTCATTCATGAAGTTGACGTCGGCTCCGGCGGCGATGAGAGCCTTGGCGCTGGAAATGTTGTCACGCAGAGCGGCGAGGAAGAGCGGCGGCATCATGTTGTTGTCCATGGCGTAGATGACGGCACCGTGGTCAATGAGCAGTTTGACGGTGGCGCTGTCACCGCCCATGGCGGCATTGTGCAGGGGGATGAATCCGTCATCGTTGACGGCATTGACATCGGCGCCTTTCGAGAGCAGGAATTGGACGACGCTGTTGTGACCTTGCCACGCAGCGAGATGGAGAGGCGTATATCCGTTATCTCCGATGTCGTTGACATGGGAACCATTTTCAAGATACCATTTGACGGCGTTCAGATCGCCAGCTTCGGCGGCCTTGAAGACATTGGGTTGAGCGGGATGTTCCGCCAACGCGACTGAGCAGAGTCCCAGCAGGGCGAACAGGAAATAGCGTTGCATCATATTAATCGAGAATTGTCTTTCGTATTCTGAGCCATGGCGGCCTATCGGCCCGTATCCAATTTCGTGCGAACTTCGCGTATCACTACAGGTTTGAGTGCCTGTGAATAATTGTGCAAAAACTTCTCCACTTCCTTGCGGTTGGCGGAATTGCCGATCTCAAGCCCCACGAGACCGCTTTGAACATCATGGGGTCGTGGTCACGGGCTAAATCACGCCCTACGCGTGAACAGTTCGGCGGCAAAGTGACCTGTGCGAACCGGACGGACTCGTTCACTTCAGGAGTTCTTCGGTTTGCGCTTTCAGAATTTGGCCGATTTGCGGATTGTATCCGACGTGCCGGTGCGCGATTTTGCCGCTTTTGTCAATGACGAACATGGTCGGAATTCCGCGCACACCATACTTTTCGGCAAGTTCATTGGGGCCGAAGAGTATGGGGAAGGTGTAACCGTTTTTTTCAATGAACGGGCCGACACCAGCGGTGCCGCTGCGTTCCCAGACGTTCACGCCGAAGACTTCGACGTCGTCGTGGCGGTTTTTGTAGAATTGGTCGAGCTGCGGCATGGTCATTTTGCAGGGGCCGCACCATGTCGCCCAGAAATCGAGAATGACGACTTTGCCTTTCAGGTCAGACAATTTGACGGTTCCGCCGCCGAGTTTTTCAAGCGTGAAATCCGGAGCGGGAGTGTCTGAACGATTTTCTGTGACCAGTTTTTTCTGTTCGGCGGGCATTTCGCGCTGCACGGCCTGTGCGAGAGCGCGCATTTCCTGAGTGTGACTTTCCTCGACGGCAACGAGCAAATCGCTCCATCGCGCATCATCGCGGACGGGAATCAAGTCATCGTCTTCAGTGTATTGCGAGGCATCGTTCATGCCGAGTTTTGCGGATTCGAAGAGATGCGCGTAGGCAGAATCCTTCTGTCCGGTGATGGAAAAGCCGCAGGCGAGGTTGTAGTGATTGACGGCATCGGGAGCTTCGGCGACGGCTTTCTGCATGGAAGAGATATAGCAGTTCCAGTCACCGAGTTCGCGACAGATGCGGGCGCGGATATCGAGCGCCATGACGTTTTTGGGGTTCTTTTCAAGAAAGCTATCGACGATGTCGAGATGCTGTTTGAATTCACCGGGATGCAGCATGAGACGCCGCTGCACGGGTTCAAAACTCCCCGGGGACTGCTTGCTCATTTCGACGAAGAGTTTTTCGGCGGCCTCAGTCTTTCCGGAGCGCGCCCAGAGTTCACCGAGGAGGGTTGGCGCGTACGGCAGGGAGTTATTGATGTCTATGGCGCGCAGCAGAGCGGCTTCGGCTTTGCTGAAATCGGAGTCCTCTTCGGCGGGATATGCGGTGGCCTGCAGTAAAGACCCCCAATAGCTTTGGGGGTTGAGAGCGAAAATTCTACTGACGTAGGCTTGTTTATCGGCGATGACGGAGGAATAACGTCCGGCGATGTAGAGGTCGAGCTCGGAATTGGGATTCACTTTGGCGCGGTCGGCGTAGTAGGCGACAACCTGCGCGGCATCTTCGAGGACGAGCATGTCCGCGGCGCGGATTTGCACGCCCGCATCGGCAGGATAGTTTTTCTGGAATTGCCGGGCGACGGCGAGCCGAGCCATAAAGGTCGAGCAGGTGTCGAGTGCGGCAACAAATTGTGATTCAGCCTTGCTCTGCTCATAGGACGAGAGTTTAACGTCCGCGGCAAAGCCGAGCTGTGCGGCGAGTGCGAGCGAAATCCAGAACGAAAGTTTCATTTTACTTTGATAAGATTCAGACGGCAAAAACGTGATTATTCCTGAGCGGGTTCGTCCTGCGAGTCGAGCTTCAGATGAGGCTCAGTTTGCTGCGGGACTTCCCGTTCGGTATCGAGATAGACGCTATCCACCAGCCCGACGCCTTCGGATTCGACGGCAATCAGCTCGCGGATGATTTTCACTTCTCCGGGGGGACCGATTTGCTCTTTGACCAAACCGACACCAGACGCGAACCAGCGCACGGTTTGCCAGTTGGCAACTTCACGCTCTTTGACATAGAGGTCTTCGCCGGACTCGCCGCGCTGATAGCGTGCTTCAATGGAGTCCGCAACTTCGGGCAGCGGCGTGGTGACGGTTTTGAGACACTCTTCGAAAGTGCCTGCGGGCACGGTGACGGTTTCATAGCCCGCGACGAGTGTTTCGGTACCGGTCGATTCATCGCGCCAGACGCTGTCCACATTAGCACCTTCGTCCACCCAGACTTGATTGAACGCGCTGACACGCTTACGTGACTCGAGGGAAGTCAGGGAAATCAGTGCAGCCGCTTCAACGATGTTGCCGTTTGAAGTAAACTCAATGCGGCCGTAGGGTATGTTTTCGTCATGGGTCGTGTAAACTTTCCAGACCCTTCCCCCGATGTATTTTAACGAGAGAGTGTACTCATAAGTTTCCTGTTCGCTTTTTTCGCGGTAGCGGAGAACACGGCTGTCGAGCAGGGGCATGTGTTCCGTCCCGCCGCGATAGACTTTGCGAACAGGGGGTTCACCGCAAGCAGCGAGAAGAAGTGCGAGGAGGAGCGGCAGCGAGAGGAAGCGGGGCATCCAGAGTGGATGCCGCCGCTTCACGAGATTCGAGGCAGGAGATTGGTATAACAAGTTATTTCAGCAGAACGAGTTTTTGTGTGGCCACATGTGCGCCAGTGGTGACGCGGAGGAGATAGACTCCGGTGGCGAGGTAGTCGGCCGAGAGCGCGAGTTCATGAGTGCCGGCATCGAAGACGCGGTCGGCGAGTGTCGCGACTTCTCGGCCTTGAATGGAATAGAGCTTTGCCGTGACGAGCGCGGTTTGCGGCACGTCGAAGGAAACGCGAGTTACGGCATTGAACGGGTTTGGATAGGCCGGGTGCAGTGTGAAGGTCTCCGCCGGAGCAGGCCGCTCGGGTGAATCGAGCGCGAGCGTGTAAATACCGATTTCATTGACGGTATCGGGGCAGGCATTGTGATGAATGCGCGCCTGACCATAAAGCTCAATTTCGGGAAAGGCGGACTGCGCACCCACCGAGACAATAATTTCCGCAGAGGAATTGGGCGGAATTTCACCGGATTGCGGCGAGACACGCAGCCATTCGTAGGTGGTCGGGGAAAGCTGCACGGGTTCGGTCCAGAAGTGGAGCGCGCCGTTGCCGTCGTTATACACCGTCAGCGTGTCGTGTTCCCACATGTCGAGAGTGACGACGCGATTGATGCTGGTGACGGGATTGTCAAAGCGCGGGATGCCGAGCGAATAGTTGCGCACGTTTTGTCCGCCTTCAATCAGAGTCACCGTCTCCTGCAGCGGAGTGGTACAGGGGCTTGTGAGCCGCAGTGTGCCGGTCGTCAGACTGACATAAAGATTGAAGATTCCCTGCACATCGGAGACTGCATACTCTTGCGATTCGAGCAGTTCGACGCGCACGCCTTCAAGGGGAGCATTGGACCCCGCGGCGCGCACGAAACCCTGCACGGTGGTGGTCGGTCCGAAGCGCATGAGGTATCCGTCATTGAAGCCGCTTTCGAGTCCGACCGAGCCGTAGATAACGGCACCGCGCGGTCCGTCATTGGACATGCCGAGAAACTGGGAGGGAGTCGGAAGCTCCATTTCGAGTGTCGGCTCGCCTGATGCTTCCACCGAATAGATTTCGGATTGAATAAAACCGAAATCAGGGAAATTGGAACCGCAGTAGACTGCTCCGCCGTCCGGAGTAGCGCGAATCCCTACGATTCCGATATCAAGATTTTCCTGATTGACGAGGATCCAGCGCTGAGACCCACCGGGGGTGAGGCCAATCGCCCAAGGTCTTGAGAACCACCAGAAATTCCCATCGGTTCCGCCGGCTACGATATTGCCGGCGGCATCGAAGTCAAGCGAGTTTACGGTGAGGCCGATGTCGGTATTGCTATCATACACATTCGTCCAGACGGTTGAGCCGTCGGCATGGGTGCGCATGACAAATCCGCGGTATTGGGAATCAGCGCTATTGACGTTACCCCCAAGCAGAAGGTCACCGTTCGGTAGTTCACGGACAGCTCTGCCCATGACGGAGAATTCATCCGGTCCGGTGTGCCGTGTCCAGACGGTATCGCCGTGGGAATCGAATTTGACAAGCAGGGGAGTCGCCGTACCGTTCGCCGTCCAGTAGTACGAATAGAGCAGAATCGAATTGTCAGCCGTGGAAGTCAGTCCGACAAAGGAATCGTATAACTGCAAGGGATAGACATCATCGCCGAGGTCGACTCCAGCTTCGGAAACGCGTTTCACATGAAGGAAGTTACCGGAATCGCCGTTGGAGGAGTAATAAATTCCGAGCAGCGCGATTTGCCCGTCTACGTACTGCTCTATTCCGACAAGATAGATGTAGCTACTGGGAAAGTCGACCGAGCCGGACCATTCGATTTCTCCGAAGAGACCGAACCGCCAGAGGTTTACGGAGCCGCCGTCGGAGCGCGATGCGGCGGCCATAACGGCACCGCTTTGCAGAACCGTGGCCACATCAATTGCCCAGTTGTTGTCGGTGATGTCCACCTGATGAGACCAGAGCGTGTCCAATTCGGCACGGGCAGAGAAGCAGAGACAGAGGAGTAGTGCGAGACAACCAAATGACTTCATGGCGAATCCTTTCTGAGATGCGGTGACAATGAAGAAGAACATTTGGTCCGGGCGGGACCCATCCCGGGCCGGCCGCCGACTAGGCGGTATTCAGAAGAGCGAGATTACGAAAGAGCGGAGCCTCTACCGGACGTAGAGGAGTTTGCGGGTAGCAGAGAAGCTTGGCGAATGTGCCCGCAAGAGATAGAGGCCGGACGCTTGACCGGTTAAGTCAATGTTAATATTGTAGCTGCCGGCAGGGATTCGACCATCTTGTACGGTTTTTAGCCATCTTCCCTCAATGTTAAACACATCGAGACGCAGCTCGGTTTCCAGAGGAATGCTTAAAGTTAGAGTGGCTGAGCTGTTGAAGGGATTCGGGTATGGTGTCGAGAGCGCAAAATTTCCGGGGAGAGCCGCGGGGTCGCCGGTTTCGAGTACGGTGACGAGGACGGGCAAGGTGACGGCGGTGTCGGGGCAGGCATTGGTGTGCACGGTGACTTCACCGAAGAATTCGTAGATGCCGTCGTTGGTGGTGTCGGCTTCGACGATGACGTTGACCTGTATTTGCTCGTCCGGGGCAATGGTGCCGACGGAGGGTTGGACGGAAATCCACGAACCTACGGGGGCAAGCGCGACGGCTTCAATGGAGTAGGACATGACACCCGTGCCGGAATTTCCGAGCAGGAGAGTTGTACCGCCGACGGTTTCGTTTTCGGCGATGATGTTAATGCTTGATTGGAGAAAATCGTAGGCGGGCTGTCCGACTTCGAAGCTCGCTTCAGCGAGCTGATTTTCCACGGTGGTGACACCGAATACGGTGTCGGATTCGATGCAGTCCCCGGTGACGACGATATCGTAGGTTCCTGCCGCAAGTTCGAGACGGTATTCGCCGTTGACATCGGTCAGGGTGTAGCGGCTGTCCCCAGCGGCCTTGACACGCGCTCCGATAACCGGTTCACCGTCGCTCATGCCGGTGACGGTTCCCTGCACACCCGCAGGCGGAGCAATGGTCAGGACATATGCGGAGACCACGGACGTGTCTTCGGCAAGCGCCAGTGAACCGACGGCGACGGCTCCGCCGTTGGGCAATACGGCCATAGCATTGAAGCCGACATCGGTTCCAGCCGCGCCGTAGCGCCATGTCCAGATGGACTGATTGTCTTCATCGATGGAGCGCATGAAGGGCGAGGAGTAGCTGGCCTGATTTCCAGAGCGGCCGGCGAACATCATGCCGCCGAACCACGGAATACCGTCGAAGAACTGGTCGGCGAAACCGTTGGAGGCAAAGGTCAGGGAATAGTTTTGGCCGGTCGCTGGAATTACGGAAACGTACCCAGCACCTCCGCTGGAGGCGGTGCGGCCGATGAGCCAGAAGTTTCCTTCGGGGTCGAGGGAGACGTTATACACGAAATCATCACCGCCGGTGCCGAAAAAGACATCGGTGCCGACGATGTTACCATCGAGGTCGTAGGTTCTCACCCATTGGTCGTAGTCGGACGTGGGAATCTCACGCCAGAGCGCAGCGATACGGATATTGCCATTGGGGAGTTGGACCAAGGCATTGCCGATATCTGTGGCGGTGTTGCCGGAAGAGCGAGTGAAGACGGTGTCGCCGTCGCTTTCGCAGACCACGAACCAAAGGTCGGAGCGGTTTTGCGGACCGAGTTTGAAGCCCGTAATAGCAAAACCGCCGTCAGCAAGCTTGATAACACCGCGTGCCCGCGAGAGTCCGGCGCCTGTGTAAGCACGAGTCCAGAAGGTATCACCGGACGACGCGCTGAAGGCGAAGATATTGAGAATATCGTTTTGCACATCGGTTGCCCCGACGGCAATGACGGTATCTCCGCCCAGCCAACAGAGTCCTTCGAGCAGTTCGGTGTTGTTGGATTCGAGCAGGGTGTGCGCGTAGAGGAGTTCTCCGGAGAGGGAGAATCCGGCGATGAGAAAGTCGCGATTGACTTCGTTTCCGTTGACGGTCTGTGAGTTTCCGCAGGCGACGATAACGCTGTCATTGACGACGATGACATCGTAGAAGTAGGAGCGGTTGTTGAGACCGACGGTCTGCGACCACGTCGTGTCGGGCTGTGCGAAGGCAAGACAAGGGAGGAGCAACAGAAGAAGCAGTGCGGGCATCATGGTTACCTCGTTGCGTGAATGAAGGTGCGGACGACTCTAACGAATATAGAGCAAGCGCTGCGTCTGACTGCGCGAGTTATCGTTAAGATTCACGAAATACAGACCGGACGCGAGGTTCCCGGCTTGGAAGCGCAGGTTATGTTCGCCTGCGGCAAGCCGCTGGTTGTTGATGAGCGAGGCGACCTGTCTTCCCGTGACATCGTAGAGAGTCAGGGAGACGTTGGTTTCGCGGTCAATTCCGAAGCGGATATTCGTCGTGCTGTTGAAGGGATTCGGATAGGCCGGATAGAGGGCGAATTCCGCAGGCAGTGCGGGGGTTTCACCGGCATCGAGAATTACGGCAAGCACTTCGACAACGATCAGTGTATCGGGGCAGGAGTTTGAATGCAGGCGGATTTGCCCGAAGTAGTCGTAGGTTCCATCATCGGTCGTATCCGCTTCGACGATGACCTGTGCGACCAGTGAATCCCCGGGAGCGACGCGGCCGGCGGGCGGATCAACGCGGAGCCAATCTTCGGCGGGATACAGGGGAATGGACTCGAAGGAATAGACCAGGTCACCGCTGCCTGCGTTGTGGACGACCAAGTCGCTGTGACCGATGCTGCGGTTTGGTGCGAGGACATTGATGGTCGAGTGGAGCATGGTCATGTGCGCAACACCGACGGTGATGTCGGACAGAGTGTTTTCGTTGGCAATGACCTCAATGTCGTGCAATGTATCGCCGGAGAAACAGGGTCCGCCGGTGAACAGGGTGTAATTACCGGCAGGAAGCGAGAGAGTGAATCGACCGACGGTGTCGGAGAGCGAGTACTGCGGAAGTTCGGCAGCCTGAACACGAACACCGGCAACGACTTCGCCGGTGACGCGGTCACGGACAATTCCGGAGATACCTGACGGCGGGCTGATTCTCCAGATGAGTCCTTTATCGAAGCCGCCGATGAAGGCACGTCCGCAGGCAATGAAGCCGCCGTCGGCAACACGAATGAGGTCTTCGAAGTTTCGGCCGGTTTCCGTCCCTGTCCACGTCCAGATCGTATCACCGCTGGAGCCAACGGACATGAGCCAGAGTTGGGAGGAACTGACGCTGCCGCCGGTCTGTCCGGCATACATCGCTCCGCCTTCGAGATAGGGTGCGACTCCACCGATACGCTCACTGAGGCGACCGCCGGAATATTCGCGAGTCCAGAGTTCTTCGCCGGCGAAGTTGAGCCGCACAGCGAGGGCGTTGCGGTCTGCTCCTACGGTGTCGCGGATTTCGCCTGTAATCAGGATATCACCGGTTGTCGTGTCGTGAGTCGCGGCAAACGCCTGTTCCCACCGTGGTCCGCCGATGACGTTCTGGCGGATGAAATTTCCGTCCAAGTCGGTGGTGACTTGATAGAAGCTGTAGCGGTCGTTGGTGGTGTCGCGGGCGCTGCCGATGAGCTCAATCGTATTGTCGAAACCGGGCAGGATTTCATCGGGGATGTCGAAACCGGGAGTTCCGAAGGTTCTTGAGAAGAGGCTGTCGCCGTTTTGGTCGCAGCGGATGAGCCAGAAATCGAGCTCGTTGCCGCTGACGTTTTTGCGAGCCAGGACCCAGAATCCACCGTCCTCAGCGGGCAAAATAGCGCTGGCCTGACTTGCTCCGGGGGGGTCGAAGTTATTGGCAAAGAGCTGTTCCCCGTTCGGGGTATAGCCCGCCACAAAGCTCGAAAGGGTGGACAGGCTGTAGCCGCAAATGACCAGCGTGCCGTTGTTAAGTTCTGCAATATCAAAGGCTCGCTCGCCTGAACCGACTTCTCCATAGATTTGAGCCCAAGAAGAGTCACCGAGGGGGTCCACTTTGAGGATGACTGCGTCATCGTAGGATCCATTGAGTTTGAATCCTGCGGCGGCGAAGCCTCCTGACTGAAGCTCGGTGGCGGCGTAGAAGCTTGAAGCGGTACCGAAATTGTAGGTCCTCGTCCAGAGGGTGTCAATTTCGGCAATTGCGGACTGGAAAACCCCTGAAAGAATCAGGCAGGCGAATCCACAAATTACAATGAAGTGGCGCATGGGGTTACGGGATCGTTTACTGTGATTGACTGACAGAAGTTGCTCAATGGCAAACAGTTAATATACCATAGTTGAATGGGGACTTCAAGGGTCAGGAAATTCTTAGGAGATTTGGGAGGGCATCTAAAACAGGGTCTGCGGGCAATCTTCGCGAATTGCCGAAAGTGCTTGAGAATTGTTTTCTTTTGGTTTATATTGAAATCATTCAATTTATCACTCCTGGAACAGAGCCAAACTGGAGGCTTTATGATTCGCCGACTCAGGATCGGACTTCTCGCTTTGTTGCTGCCGCTCAGCATGAGCCATGGTTTTGAAGTTTCCGGAACCGTGACCGGGCAGTCGGGATTTTCACTGGTGTTTGTGTATACAGTGCCGGTAACGCTGGACACATTTTACATCACGCTGGCGAATCTTTTCAACGGGAACTACTCACAGGGAAACCTGGATGAAGGCAGTTACTTTTTGTTTGCCTTTCAGGATATGAACATCAACTTGCTGCCTGACCTTGACGAGCCGCGCGGATTTTACGGGGGGGATTTCCCGCAGGCGCTTGAGGTAGTGGAGGACCTTGAGGATATCGATATTGAGTTGTCGGCACCGAACACAGGCGGATTCTCGGGCACGGTGACGTATGCGGGTGAGGAGACGGGCGCGACCTACGTTTTTGCGCACCGCACGAATTCGTTTGAGGGTCTTCCGAGCGGCGGCGGCGTCCTGTTCAACAACACAGGTAACGGGGATTATACGGCGATTGTTGACAGTTTCGGTGTATACTATGCGTACGCATTCATGGACTTGAACACGAATCTTCAGTTTGACGAAGGAGAGCCGTACGATGTGTATGGAGACGACCTTGAGCCGGAGCCGATTACAATCGAGCAGGGCGAGCAATTTCCGGATGAGATAGATTTTGAGCTTGTCGCAACCTCAGACGTTGGAACGAGACCTGTTGTAATCGGCGATTTCCGATTGGGCTCGCCGTATCCGAATCCATTTAACGCGGTCACCACGATTCCGTTCACGCTGAGCAGTCCGATGGAGATAGAGCTGGTGGCACACGATATTCTTGGCCGGACAGCGGCGGTGATCGCGCGCGGGCATTACTCAGCGGGCGAACACGTCGAGCAATTCGGGCACGCAGGACTTGCGAGCGGACTCTACATGATTGAGCTGCGCGCACAGGGCATGAAGGTATGCGCACCGGCCGTGCTCGTCAAATAAACCGGTTGGCACTTTTGCTTCTGCTGGCGATTGGAGGAGTAGTTTCAATCGCGCGCAGTGAAGCTCTCTCCGTTCGCGGCGCTGTGTCAGGTGTATGGGGCACTCCGGCGGATACGGTGGTGATAGACAGTTTTGCGTGGGTTCCCGCTGCTGAGACTTTATGGATTTCGCCCGGAATGGTTGTGGCCTTTTCCGGGCGATTTTCGTTGGTAATCAACGGGACGCTGCTGGCAATCGGCGAAAACGACGACTCGATCCGTGTGCATCGATTGCCGTATCATGCGAGTGACGGACATTTAGGACTTCGGTTTCGCAACACGGCAACGGTGTCACGATTGAACAAGGTGGTGTTCGAAGACGGCTTTGCCAATTCGGGCAATGAAGAGCGCTACGGCGGCGCACTTGAGCTGTATTTTGCCGAAGTTGAAATGGACTCGTGTTCGTTCTTCGGGAATCGGGCGCGCATTGACGGCGGCGCAATCTACTCGCGGGAAGCGGGGACTCTGACGATACGGGATTGCGAGTTTATCGGAGACAGCACGCGGTTCGGCGCGGGGGGTGCGGTGCTGGCGCGGACGAGCGGAACGGTGACGATTGAGCGGTGCAGGTTTGTTGACAACAAGGCGATTACAAGCGGCGGAGCAGTAGTGACGGAGAGCGGAGTGACCCCGCGAATCAGTGAGTGTTACTTCGCGGACAATTTTGCGTTTCAGCGCGGCGGCGCACTGTGGCTGCGCTCAGTTCCAGCGGCGGGTTACGTGCGCGGAAGCGTGATAGAGAGCAGCACGGCAGACCAAGGCGGCGGAATCTATCTTGATAACGCCAGAGGAGTGATCGAGTCGTGCTCCATTCGAACATGCACGGCGCGAGTGGGCGGAGGGATTGCAGCGCGCGGGACGAACAACACAACGACGATCTCCCGCACGGTGATTACGGGAAACGCAGCGACCGAGGATGGCGGAGGTTTGTATTTTGTCGAGAGCGCGCGGAGCATCACTGCAAATTCGGTGGTGAGCGGGAACAGCGCAGTGCGGGGCGGCGGCGCATTCTGCGCGAGCGGAACTGCTCCGGAGTTTCGGTTCGAGACAATAAGCGGAAACTTCGCGGATGAGGGCTCTGCTTTACATTTCGCGGGAGCCGGACGGGTGATAAGTTCCATTATCACAGGCGGGGATTCGCTTATACATTTTGCGCAGTTTGCGGTACCGCAGCTTTCGTTTACAAACGTGTATGCCGTTGGCGGCCTCGAATTGACGGGCTTCGTGCCGGACGGACTATTGGATGACTCGCAACTCAACGTTGCGCTCGTGCCGTGCGACTCGCTGCGAAATATCAGGCAAGACCCTGACTTTGCCGATGCAGGCGCGGGAGATTTTCGACTCACGAATGAGAGTTCTTGTTTGTTCGGCGCGGACACGAGTTTTGCCGGAGGTTTGGATTTTGCCGGAGCCGCGCGGATATCACCGGACGGAAGCTGGCCGGATATGGGAGCTTTTGAGAGTGACGCGGTATTGCCGCATGGCGAGCATTGCGGACCGCAATGGGGTGTTTGGTATCCGGGAGACTATATCATTGGCTGCACGGTGCGTGTAGAGCCGGGTGACACGCTGGTGCTGATGGGCGGGTCGCGGCTGCTGTTTGCACCGGGGGCGGGGCTGGAAATTGAAGGAACACTGTTGGCCTTCGGAACCGCGCGGGATTCAATTCTGTTTGACAGATATTTTGAGCTGCCGGGCTCGACGTGGGAGGGAGTTCGCATCGCGGGCAGCACGGTATCGCATCTTGATTACTGCACAATACAGGGCGTAGCGGGTGAGCCTGCACTTGAGATTTCAACGGGCGGCGCGGCAATAGAGAATTGCAGATTCACGAACAACACGAATCCTGACGGATGCGGCGGAGCAATCTGCTCGCGGACTTTGATGGCTGTCACACTGGAGGAATGCCGATTTGACGAGAATACGGCGAAGCATGGCGGCGCGGTTTGCATCAGCGGCGGAAGCGGACGGATTGCGAAGTGTGAGTTTGCAGGAAATTCTGCGGTTGCGGAATCGGATGACCAGGAGTCACTGGGCGGCGCGCTGCATTGCACAGGCGGAACCATTATCGACAGGTGCAGTTTCACGAGGAATCAGGCGGAGGGCGGCGGAGCGGTGTACAGCGAGTGCGGGATAATCTCGAACAGTTCATTTGACTCGTGCAGCGCGGTCATCGGAGGTGCGATTCTGCAGCGAAATTCTCCGGCGGTATTTGAACAGCTGGAGTTTCGGTTTAACAGAGCGAGTGAGGGCAGCGGCGCGGTGTACATTGACGGGACAGAGTGCAGCGACTTCGGAAGTGTCTACAGGGGAAACAGCTCGTTTTTTGGCGGAGCAATCGGTGTTGACAGCGGCGTGTACTCGGGAGACTCGCTTCTTTGTCTTGACAATAGCGCGGACGCCGGCGGCGGTGTGCTGTGGATTGGCGGCAGCGGATTCGCGCAGCTCTCCAACTCTGAATTGTACCGAAATCGCGCGGAAGACGGCGGCGCGGTCTATGCGGACGGAGGCGGAATCGACTTTGAGTATTGCTTGCTGGACAGCAATAACGCCACGCGAGTCGGCGGCGGAGTGTACCTGGCGGGCAGCGGGATGATAGCCAGGAAATGTACGTTCGTCAACAACACGGCACCGCCCCTTGGTGGACTCATTCACGCCAGAGGAAATGCATTTGTGACCGCGAATTCGTCTCTGTTTGCAGGGAATGAGGACTTCGTTCTCGTTCCCAGTGATGAAACGAGTCTGGAGTTTACGTTTTGTCTTAGTGACGGCAGCTTTGGAAGCGCCGTGGATTCAATGGGAATGCCGCAACGAGTGAATTTCAACGGAGACTCTTGTGATTTTGGATTCAATCTCATCGGGGAACCGGATTTCGTGGACTTCGCCGCAAGGGATTACCGCTTACTTGAGAACTCGCTTGCCGTGCACGCGGGAGATTCGATGCTTCCTAACGACAGGGACGGAACGCGGTCTGATATTGGATTGTATTCGGGAGAGAGACCTTACGCGCTTCCGCGTCCGTTCAATTTGACCACGCCGCTTCAAGCGCAACGCATTCACACGAGAGATGTCGTTGAATTTGCGTGGAACGAATCGCGGGACGATGACCCGGGCGACCGGGTGACCTACCAGCTTCGTCTGGTCGGGGAGTCGATAAACATGACTTTTGACACGCAGGAGGAACGCACGCTTCCGATGAATATAGAGGCAGGCGAATACACGTGGTGGGTGGTTGCCTCGTCACTGCGTCCGGACACGAGCCGCGTGAGTTTCGAAGTGCGGCAACTGGTGGTTTACGATTCGATTGCAGCGGCGACAGAGAGCGGTCTGCCAATGGTATTCGGTGTGGAGTTGAACGGCCCGAATCCGTTTAACAGCACGACGCAATTGCGGCTGGCTCTTCCCCGCCCTGCCCGTGTCGTTGTGGAGGTTCATGATGTTCTGGGACGGCAAGCGACTCATGGTGAGTATGAGTTCAGCGCCGGTGTGCATTATGTCGGGATTGACGGAAGCCATTGGGGTTCCGGGGTCTATTGGGCAACGGTAACAACGGTGGAGAACCGGTCGCGGGTGAAGCTATTGCTGGTTAAATAAGGAAACGTCATGTCATTGCACAAGAAGATATTGATCGGCTTAATCGTCGGCATCGTCGGCGGAATGATTGCAAATCTGACGATAGGGGACTCGGCGGGTCTTGACAAGGCCATCCGTTATTTTTTCTCCCCTGTCGGACAGATATTCCTGCGGCTGATTTTCATGACGGTGATACCACTTATCTTTTGTGCATTGGCGCTGGGAGTTGCCGAGCTGGGAGACGCGAAAGCCCTGGGTCGAATAGGGATACGGACGTTTGCATTTACGGTTGTGGCGACGTCAATTTCCGTGCTGGTGGGGATAACAGCGGCAAACTGGATAGAGCCGGGTGCGGGACTGGACGAAGGTGCGCGGGAATCCTTGATGCAGGCAATGACAGGCAAGACAGTCACGTCGGCAGTCGAGAACGCGGGCAAGAGCAAGGATTGGGTGCAGACGATACTGGACATCATACCGCGCAATCCGTTGGCCGACGCAGCCATGGCGTTTGAAGACGGGTATCAAGGCGGCGGGATTCTGGCACTGATGTTCTTTGCGCTGTTCGTGGGCGTGGCGTTGGCCTTGGTGCGCTCGGAGCGGACAAGAGTATTTGAGGAGTGGCTGAGCGGATTCTATGAAGTTGTGATGAAGATGATTACACTGGCGATGAAGCTTGCGCCTTACGGCGTGGCGGCGCTGGTGTTCAGTGTGGTGGCAAAACTTGGCGTGGATGTGGTGTTTATCCTGGGGAAATTCGTGGCCGTTGTACTGGGAGTGCTGGCACTGCAGTTTTTCGGAGTCTACGGATTTGTGCTGCGGTTTTTCGTGAAGGTGAATCCGTGGAAGTTTTTTCACCGAATGCGGGACGTGATTCTTACGGCATTCTCGACGAGTTCATCCAATGTGACTTTGCCGACAGCATTGCGGGTTGCGGAAGAGGAGTTGAAGCTTCCGCCGAAGATATCGCGATTCGTGTTAACACTCGGCGCGACGGCCAATCAGAACGGAACGGCGCTGTACGAGGGAATCGTCGTGTTATTTCTGGCGCAATTTTTCGGAGTGGATCTGTCCATCGGCCAACAGGCGACGGTCGTGTTTGCAGCGATTATCGCGGGAATCGGCACTGCCGGAGTGCCCGGCGGATCCTTGCCTGTAATAGTCTTGATACTTCAATCGGTGGGAGTCCCCGGTGAAGGAATCGGCATCATCCTCGGTGTGGACAGAATTTTGGATATGTCAAGAACCGTCATCAACGTTACGGGCGACATGACGTGCGCGGCCTATGTCGCCAGCGCAGAGGGAAATCCGGTGATGAAGGACGAGTGAAGGCAAACAGAGAGTATAATTCTGGACGAACCCCTCGAGAATTCGAGGGGTTTTTGTTTGCCTCTCTTTTTGTCACAAGCGGTACAAAGTCGGCGGGACCGGGTTAGAACTGACATTTCAAGTGCCATAGATATCAAGGGGTTTACGCAAATGACACGAATTTGGATATTTTTTTCGTTTTGCCCTGAATGGCTTGCGAATTCATGGAAGTGCGGCTATTTTTCAATATCGATAACCTAATGGGGAGAGCGGTCATGAATTCTCGGATAATTTGGCTGGGAATGATGGGATTGCTGCTGGGTCGCGAGCCTATGATTCAGGCAGAGCAGTCTGCGGATAGCCGGACACAGCAGGTGAAGCAATTGTACCAAGAAATGGCCGCGGCAAGCAGCGATGCACTGTACAATGACCTTCGCACGCAGCTTAATGAGTTACTGCAGGCAGACAGCAGGCGGCAGCCGCAGGGTCGGCTTGACCAGGGTGGTGAAGGCTGGTGGGATGCAACGCTACTGCCTCCGGATCCGTCCATTTCTGCAAGCGGCACAACGGTTGGGTATCAAAATGATTTCAACGTTGCGGATTTGGAATATCCGCCGAATCCGTGCTGGGAAGGATATTTCGACCAGTTTGCGACTTGTTCCGGTCCGGATGTAACGTATCTTTATACAGCGCCGTCAACGGGAAGTTACAGAATATCGCTTTGCAGTTCGGATTATGATACCGGGCTGCTTATCTATGTTCCGAGCCCCGGTCCGCCGGAAAATCCAACGGATTTGCTGTGCGGAAACGACGACTTCTGCGGTGTGACCGGATTCCAGTCAGAAATTCCTGCGCTTCCACTGATTGCAGGTCAGCAGATTTTGATTGTCGTGGACGGCTGGGGGGGCAATGAGGGTATTTACGAACTTGTCATACAACCGGCAGAACCGGCTCCGCCGAACGATTTGTGCGCCGACCCTTTGTTCCTGGAACCGTGGACGGCCGTAACAGGATTCACAACCGACGCAACCTATGACGACGTGCCGGACTGCGGGACGTCTATTTCCGCTCCGGGTGTTTGGTATGTGACAGTTGGAACAGGTAACACGATGACCGCGCACACATGTTTTGGTGCGGACTATGACACGAAGATCAATGTGTTTTCCGGGACGTGCGACGCACCGGTTTGTGTGGCCGGAAACGACGACGTTTGCGGCCTGAGCAGCTCGGTTAGCTGGTGCTCGGTTGCGGGTGAACAGTACTTGATACTGGTTCAGGGTTTCGGCGGGCAGACCGGAAGTTTCACGCTGATGCTGGAAGACGACGGCGTGCCGTGCACGGGCGTGGATGATGTCTACACCATTCCGGAAGTTTATCTTGAACGCGACATACTGGTCGGGCAGGAAATCACGCTGCTTGCGTTCGCCACTCCGGAAGGATCGTTAGTGCATGACTTTCAGATTTATACCATAACGCGGAAGCAGCCGCAGTTCCATACGATGGTTCTTGATGGCGGGATTTCCATCGACCCATTTCAACAGCAAGGCGCCTGGCTTGAACTGCGAGGAATCGTTGGTGAACAGCTTACAGACCCGGTATTTGGGTGGGATTTGCTGTTTACGCCGATAGCAATAGCCGTTTTATCGCCGGCGCTCCCTACCTTGATCGATAACTGGCGCGACTCAGTGGCTTGGACACCGAGTGCGACGTGCGATACATGCAAGTTTGCAGTTTTGATATCAGGCGGCTGGCAAGGCCGAAGTGCGGTAACGCGCGGTTCAACAGGTGGTTCAAACCGTGCAGACTATTGGGACGACCTGGCGGATTTTTATTGCTACAAGCGTTCCCACGAATGGTGCGAGAACCGGACGAAAGTATTTTATTATAAAGGTGCCCGCCCGACAGGCCATACACGAATGAATGACATTCCGGCGGGAGTTGTTGACTCTTGCTGGGAAGCGAAAATCAAGGCGCATTTCACCGCCCTTTCGTCTCAGATAGCGGCATGCAAACGCGCGGGCAAGTGCCCGATGGTGGAGGTAGTCGTCTCGAATCACGGTGATCCGAACAATGGAGGAAATCAGGGGGGAATCACAATGGTTCATTCAGCGAACGGCGGAGACACCCTGTACACAGGACGCGAGTTCCGGCAGAGCATGCAGCAGCTGGTGGATTCGGGGCTGTGCAACCTGGATGTGGAGTTTGGTCAGTGTTTCAGCGGTATTATGGTGAAGGAAATTCAGGACAGTTTGGACACGAAAGGCTGTAATGTCACAGCATCCGCAGCGACAAATGACCAGAATTCCACCATCAGCAATCCAGGAGACGGAGGCTATAATTACTGGCTTAATGCAAAGTGCTGCGCGCTTAGCATGGGCAGAAGTCTTCAGGAAGCAATCAACATTGCAAATCGCACCTATGACCAGGTGCTGCGCAATGACGCATCCGCTTCAGGGGCAACGGCTCAGGCGCAAGATGCAATTGCGGCTGATCCGACGAAGTCTCCCCGCACACGTGCACGCGCCGCCGCCGCGGCTGCACAGGCGAGAGCCGACTCCGCTGAATCCGCGGGATGGGTCGGAAAGCAGACTTATTTCCGGTCTTTCAGTTTGCCAAAACGCTGCAAGTCCGATACAATTCAAGTAACACCGGGCGGGCGCATTGATCTAAAATTCAGCGGTCCGGCCAGAAGTTGCGGGAATTGCGAAGTTCTGTGCCAGGATACGACCGGCAAGTGGATACGATTGTCGCAATGGAATTGGAATGTCCCGGGTTCCGCAGGCTACGTGAATGGACAGAATCAGCGGCGGATTGACTCAGGTGGGGCGAGCAACGGCATCTATGTTGTACACAGCCGCAGTGATTCGTTCAATGTCAAAGCGACATCAACCAATCCGCCCTTGCCACCGGCGCTCGACACCAGTCCGTCAAATCCGGAGACGTTTGCGGGATTCGCCGTCGGATGGACGTCAGGGAATTCGGATGAATTTGGTTCGATAGTCGCCAATAGTCACACGATTCAGAATACCGATGACGACGGATTCGACCTGACCACAGCGCCGAAGTTCATAGGTTCCGGGGGAGTGGAAAACTTGTTTGCCGAGTACACGATTCCTGTTGTGACCTATTGGTGGGAAGATATGCAGGTATATGTCGGGATTGTCAATGGAGTCGCGGGAACAGAAATTTTCGTCGAGTCTCCCGGCTATGAACACACAACCCACAATGCGTTGCTGTCGGGCGGTGCAGAGGAGATTGTGTTTGGACTGGGCAGCCCCTCATCAGCGGGTGACTACAGCCTGCACTTGTTTGCCAGCGGTCCGATAGAACTGGACTATTGGGGGCTTGAGTCCGCGCGTTCGACGGGCATTCCACCGGCGGTGTCGGACCTGACCATCCTGCGAATTGGCGACGACATTCATCTGTTCTGGAGTGCTGTTCCTGTTGCGGTGAGCTATATCGTGCAGCGGTCGCCTGATTTTGGCGGACCTTGGAGCGATGTGACCACAGTCAATACTCCGGGATATGTTCACGCGAATCAGGCAAACGCACCGGAAACTCAAGTTTACTATCAAGTGATTGCGGTCGGACCGTAATCCGAGAAGACTGGGGAGAGGCAACGGGGCGGCACTCCATCGGAGTCCGCCCCGATTCTGACTCTTGCCGACTATCAAGCACCGCATTTAGGGGCATATTGGAAGGAAGATTGGAGAATCATTCACAGATAGAGGACCATTTGCAGGCGCTTCAACGAAAAGGATGGAGTCACTAAACTGCCAGTGCTGGGGCCTCCGCACGGGCAAGAAAGACAGGGGCATGTTATGGCAAGTCTCAGGAGGATTTTGGGGCTGGGCATCGGCATTCTGATTTTGATGGCGCCTTTTTTCAGCAAAAAAAACACAGTTTGCGTGGGTTACTTGGAAACCGCCGCGGCCAGTCAGGCCAAGGCGGTTTTTCAATGGAATGCGGAGGGACTCTTCGAGGCGGGAATCCAATCGGCCGAAGACACACGAATAACCGAGATTCTCGCGTTGAAGGCGCAAGGTCAATCGGATGCTATCGCGGCACTCTATGCAGAGCTGCACGAGCAAATCCGGCAGCCCGAGCACAGGCTTGACCAGGGAGGCGAAAATTTTGTCAGCGCAACACTGATTCCGGTCATACCGTATAACGACGCCGGAAGCACCGCAGGGGCAATTCATGACTATGATACGAATTTCGGCGGCTGTCCGGTGTCGGCAGCTCCGGATGTTGTGTATCGATACGTTCCGCCCGTTGCGCAGCAGGTGGTCATAGAGCTGTGCGGCTCAAGCTATGACACAAAACTGATGGTGTTCCAGAACAGCAGCGCGAATCCGGTTGCCTGCAACGATGACGCGTGCGGGCTAAGTTCGCGAGTGGTTGTTGGGATGTTACCCGGAATCAACTACTACATCGTCGTGGACGGGTTCAGTGCATCTTCGTTCGGCCCGTATGTCATCCAAGTGCGCGAAGACACTCCCTGTGATGTTGTGGTACCGCCGCACGCGATTACCGAGTGCGCTTTTGAAACTCCGGGACCGACGCATTACAAAAAGGACTGTAACGGCGGCTGCAATAACGAGACTGTGGATGGTCAATACAACCTCGATCGCTTCGACGGAATATGCTCGGGGGCGATGGTGTCAGGACGGAGTTTTACCTATGTGTCCGACGGCGGTTTGAATTATCGCGACACCGATTGGTTTCTGTTCAAGATGACCATGCCGGGACCTGTGAACCTGATGGCACAGACGGAGTTTCCGGCGACGATCGGCATTGTGAATTTGGATGACTGTGTCGCGCCGTCATTTGTCCAATCCACAAACACTCCTCCCTGCACACCGGCGAATCTCGCTGTTCCGTTGCTGAATCCGGGAACATACGCAGTCTTCATGGCACCTTCGGTGTTTACAGGAGTTGAGACACCGCTCGAATACACACTCGAGGCAATTTATCCGACACAGCCGCCCGTATGCGCGTGTCCGAATCAGGAGGCGGAGCCGAACGACGATGCCGAACGATCAACAGTGATACCGGGACCCAGTATCACACTTTGCGGTGAGATTGCCTGTCCGATGGACGGCGACTACTATGTATTTCAAGTACCGTTTCCGTCGGCACTTCGAGTCCATTTGCGGGGCAGCGCGGCGAATGGCAGTTGTCCGGCGGGTCAAGGGCTGCATCCATACTGCGAAATTGTAACTGAAGATGGCCGCGAAATCGCGTTGTGCGGAGATCAGACCAATCAGGCCACGTGGTTTGATTCGGATTTCAAGTTCGGACCCTATCGGTATTACTTTCATGTCGGGGGCGCGAACTATACAACAGGGCCGTACGAGATAGAAATCGAGATGATTCAGTTGTCGCTGGTGTCCTGCAATCCCATTACCGTTACGGCTCAGCCCGACAACGGCGGCGTGCGGCTGCGCTGGTTTGGCGGCCTTCTTCCGTCGGACATGGTGCGAATAGAATACCGCGACAACGCCTTCGATCCGTTTCAAACGCTGGTTGATGTACCACCGATTCCAGCCGACTTCTTCGATCCGGGCAGCGAACCGTTCAGGGAGTATCAGCTGCGAGTGCTTGGCGGTCGCGAGCCCGAACTTGTGCGGCCTTGGGTGGGATCGACGATCGGACTCGGAGAATCCACCGGACCGAACGGGGAATACGCTGAAGTTGGCGAATACACCGTGGACCAGATCGAGTGGGCTGTCGGGCCGGACAATGTCGCAATTCAGACGGTGCTCAATGCAACCGGTATTGGTCCGTCCGCGGGAAACATGCTGCTGCAGGATCGGCGCGATCTGTACAACCAAGGTTATTCTCCCATCAACGGATTCGCAGGACACTGGATGCATATTGACGGGCGGAAGGTGTTTGTTGAGCACGCAGCTTTTGCTCGTGATCCTGTGCAAGGCGACGTTGGAGTGATTGACGGCCGCGGCTGGAATGAAACGATGGACACGCTGATGTTCTTTGGCAATCAGCAGGTCTATTTGGAGCCGAACAACGGCGGAGTTTCCGCGGCATGGTTTGGCTGGCTGTGGTGGGGGTGGTGGGACGACTGGTTCTGTCCGAGCATCTGCTGCCGTTTGAAGAGCATTGCGTTCTGCACGTCAACGGGAGCAGGTGCCCCGCCAGCGTGTACCTCGCCGCCACTGACGCGGTGCCCATGCAATCCGGCCTGCTGGCTGGGCTGCCCGTGCGACCCGCCTGTACCTCCTGACCCGGCCTTCTGTTGCCCGCCGATTGGACCCCCGACGCCCTCATATCCGACGGGGTGCTCAGGATGTACGTTCGTCCCGTTTATCGCTCCGGTGTTTACGATTATCTATTGTCAATGCGCTGCCGAGCCTTCACCGCCCATGACAGGCAGGTGCTTCTTCATGATTTTCGTGAAGTGCAAGACCTATTGCCCGTGCCCTGACCTGTTCAACATCTGCGGTTGTGCAGTGACACCCTGTCCCGGTCCTTCGGCTTGGACGCTGGTGCCATTCGTCACCTCTGCCATGCGGGCGGCCTGCAAGACGAATTGCGTCCTCGGCGGTCCCGGCTGCTAATCACGACGCAGTTTTCAACCAAAACGGGGCGAGCCGGAACGTGGTTCGCCCCGTTTCTGTTTTGCGGGGTTGGCCTCTGCCTCGCCACGGGGCGTGAATTTGAACGTAAGCTACTGTTTTTATAGTTATAAAGGAGGTAAATGCGGGTTGACTCTGGGGGTTTAATTTCGTAGTATTTAGAGCTATAGTCAGCTTTGAATTATCCGGGAGGTTCAGGACTTCCCTTCAAGAATACAGGTCAGGAGAAATTAGCGTGGCAACAGCGACAGATAAGAAGAAGAAGGTCAGCCCAAACGGCGGCAAGAGCAAAACGAAAGTTTATCAGAATTTTATCGCGGGCAAATGGTGCGACGGTTCCAACGGCGAAATCATTGAGAATCGGAATCCGGCGCAATGGTCGGACTTGATTGGCACATTTCCCCACAGCCCGAAGGAAGATGTGGACCGTGCAGTGAAGTCGGCGCAGAAGGCTTTCAAGACATGGCGGCTGGTTCCCGCACCGCAGAAGGCCAAGCTGTTTTACAGACTTGTGGACATTCTGAACGAGCGCAAGGAACAATACGCGTTTGACATGACGCGCGAAATGGGCAAACCCATATTCGAGACTCGCGGCGATGTTCAGGAGGCGATTGACACCGCAGTGTACGCCGTGGGAGAAGGTTACCGCATGTTCGGGAAGACGGTACCGTCGGAATTAAATAACAAGTTTAACATGACGATTCGCATGCCGATTGGGGTGTGTGGATTGATTTCGCCGTGGAATTTCCCGATGGCCATACCGTCCTGGAAGATTATTCCGGCGCTGATGTGCGGGAACACCGTGGTGTTCAAGCCGGCCGAAATGACTCCGCTTTCCGCGCACAATTTGGTCGAGGCAATTCTGGACGCGGGCTTCCCGCCGGAAATCATAAACATCGTTCACGGCTCAGGCAAGGAAGTGGGCACACGTATCGTGTCTCATCCGGACATTCCGGTGATTTCGTTCACGGGGTCATCGGCGGTGGGCAAGGTGATTGGCCGGGAAGCCGCGGGCATGTTGAAGCGGGTTTCGATGGAGCTTGGCGGCAAGAACGCGCAGATAGTCATGAACGACGCCGATATCGATCACGCGGTGGACTGCGCGATTTGGGGCGGCTTCGGCACGACGGGACAGCGCTGCACGGCGACGTCGCGCGTGATTTGCGAAGAGGGAATTCACGATTTGTTTGTTGAAAAATACATCAAGGCGGCCAAGAAACTGAAAATCGGCTACGGCAATGACGAAGGCATCACCATGGGGCCGTGCGTGAGCGAAAGCCAGCGCAAGACGGTGATGGAGTATGTCGAAATCGGCAAAAAGGAGGGCGCAACCCTCGCCTACGGCGGCAAGGCTCTGACGAAGGGTGAGCATGCGGACGGCTGGTTCCACGAGCCGACGATTTTCACCGATGTCAAGCCGACGATGCGCATCGCGAAGGAGGAGATATTCGGGCCGGTGGTATCCGTGCTGAAGATCAAGACGTTTGACGAGGCTCTGAAGGTCTGCAACGACATCGAATACGGCTTGTCGAGCGCGGTGTTCACGAAAGACGTTGACCGTGCGTTCCGTGCCTTCCGTGATATCGAGAGCGGCATAACGTACATCAATGCGGCGACTATCGGAGCGGAAGCGCATATGCCGTTCGGCGGCATGAAAGCCACCGGCAACGGCCACCGCGAAGGCGGCTGGGAGGTCTACGAATTCTATTCAGAGACCAAGGCCTGTTACATTGACTACTCAGGCAAGCTGCAAAGAGCGCAGATTGACGACTGACCAGCGCAGGCGCTGGACCCAATGATTCCCTGCGGCGCGTCTGCGCCGCGGGGAAGAATGCAACCGATAACCGACACGAATGCTTGTTGCCTACTACCTTCGACTGTTCCACTTTGATCATTGGGCAAACCTTGAGGTTGTTGCTTCACTTGGGACGTGCCCGCAGGTTCCGGAGAGTGCAGTAGCCCTCTTAAGTCACTATTTGCAGGAGCAATGGGTTGCTCACGGACTGCTGACCACCGGAGAAGCCGCCGACCGCAATGGATTGAAAGACCTTTCTCTGAGCGAGTGTATCGCAGAGATTGGAAAGCTCGAACGGACGTGGAGAGAATATCTGACCGGAAAGTCGGACGCCGATTTTGAATCGAGCTTTGAGTATATCAATGCCGCCGGGAAGCCGACACAGCGCTTTGTGAGCGATTTGCTGACGGACATTGTGGATCACGGGACGTATCATCGCGGGCAGATTGCAACTCTCGTGCGCGCAAGCGGCGGCGAACCGGCGAAAACGTGGTTTACAAGATGGGTCAAGGAAACCGCGCGCGGAATGAAATGAAGGAATTTCTGCTCGACCTCATCACTTTCAGCACATGGGCGAACGGCAAGGCTGTCGAATCGTTGAAGTCCTGTCCGGAAGTACCGGAAGCCGGTTTGATCCGGTTGTCGCACATTCTGGAGAACAACTGGTATGTGTATGACATCATTCACGAGCACGATTTGCAGAGATGGAATGACGACAGGAACTACACGCTTGCGGAATGCATCGATGAGATCCCGAAGATAGAGGCGGCCTACAAGCAGCTGCTTAGCGGAGCGACCGGGTCCGACTTGAATCGAACGGTTCGGTATACGGACATCCGGGGCAACAACGTAGAGCGCAGAATTTCGGATTTGATATTTCACACGTTTGATCATTGCACCCACCACCGCGGGCAGATCGCGATGATTGTCCGTCAGGCAGGCGGCGAACCTGCGCGGACGTGGTTCAACAGGTGGATTGCAGAGACCGGTTCGCGGTCTTAATCAAAGGAGCACGGTATGGATATGATGGATTTGCTGAAAGGCGCGAACAGCATTCTTGGTGATAAGTCGGGTGAGGTGAACATTGGCAACCTCGCGGGTTCAGTTTTAGGCATGATGTCGAAGGACAAAGGCGGCATCGGCGGACTTCTGGAGCAGTTTCAGAACAACGGACTGGGCGATGTGGCCAAGTCATGGGTGAGCACGGGAAACAATTTGCCGGTATCTCCGGAGCAGTTGCTCGGTGTATTCGGTCAGGAGAAGGTCAGTGCGCTGGCCGAAGAGTCCGGGATGGACTTACAGAAGTTCCTGCCGATTTTGACGGCGGCGCTGCCGGTAATTGTTGACAAACTTACTCCCGACGGAGAGGTCAACGACAAGAGTGCAACAATGCTCGAACAGGGATTGGGACTGCTGAGCATGTTTGCAAAGAAATAGGCTTCGCGGTTTGCTGACCGTAAAACAGCGCTTTATTTTTGGCCTTATTTGTCTTGTTACTTTGAAATTATGAGGGCCGCGATGCGTACGATTATCTTGCTTGCCGTGATGTTGGGAAGTACGCTGATTGCCGTGGGCGAGGAAGTAGCCGTGCCGCTCGATTCCACAGGGAAGATCTTTGTCATAACGACCGAATTGGAGAACAAGCTTGGCTTATTTCCCGATTATGCCGGATTTCTGGAAGCAAGAATGTATCGGGGCAGCGACGGCACCTATGTTCTCGAAGTGCTGGAGCAAACGGATTCGAGCATTGTACGCAAGCGGATTCCGCAAACACAGCATCAAGTGGATGAATTGCGGAAGCAGGTCAGCATCGCGATATCGCAGCGTTCGCCGCAATCCATGTTTGACCAGAGCGGCCGCGGCGGGCTGATTGTCAATAGCGCGATACTCTCGGCCGGATTTTACGGCTGGTCGGTACCAGTTGCCACAAAAGCAGATGGTTCGGGAGCCGCCGCGACATATTTTTTTGTGACGGCACTTGGAGTGCTCATCCCTTATTTCGCGAGTGAAAATGCGAACGTCACCCGCGCGACGGCAATGATGGATTTCTACGGCGGTTCGCGCGGCATTGCACACGGCGTGGCGCTCTATTATGCCACAGACCCGAGAATTGACAGCGAGCGCGCTCCGTACGGCTGGGCAACGTTGGTCAGCATTGGCGAACGGCTTGCTTTGAATCAATGGGCCGCGAAAACAAATATGACAGAAGGCAAAGCCGCAGTCATCGGGGTTTGCGGAGACTTCGGGCTGGGGCTTAGTGCCGCATTGGCCGCCGGTCATGACTTGTGGAACGGCGAGCATCAGAGCGAAGCGGGCACGCTGGTGCTTGGCGGTTCGCTCGCCGGAATGATTGCCGGAACACAGCTTGCCGACCATGGTCATTACACCCGCGGCGACGCCTACGTACTGCGCGGAGTGGGAATTCTGGGAGCGGCGATACCGGCCGCGATAGCCGATGCCACAGATCAGAATGGCAAGACAGCGGCAGATTTGGCGATTGCCGGCTCAGTGTTAGGTTTAGGAGTCGGAGACTATTTGCTGCGCAACAGGGATTTCACCAATGCTCAGGGTTTGACGGTTTTGTTCGTTGAGTTTGGTGTTGCCACGCTGGCCACCGCGGCGGTAATTGCCGGCGAGCCGAATGACTCTGCTCCTTTTTCGATGGCGGCGGCATTCGGCGGAGCGGCGGGTTTTGCGCTCGGTTATGCCAATGCGAGCCGTTCAGCGCGCACCATCCGGCATTCCGAGAAATTCGATTTTCAGATCAATCCGCTGCCGCTGATGACCGAGCTTCCCGAAAGCGAGGATGCGGCGGTGAATCATCGTGCACATATGGCCGTGCATATCAGCTATACATTCTGACCATGAACGAACTGGCATCACACCTGAAGCAAATTCAACGGGCATTTGAAGGTGAGGCGTGGCACGGACCGTCGCTGATGGAAGCATTGGACGGCGTGGATTGTCACATGGCCAAACGCCATCATGTGCAAGGTGTTCATTCGATTTGGGAAATTGCGCTGCACACGGTCGCTTGGAAGCGCGCCGTGACACATTGGCTGGAGAGCCGGGAGTTCACAGTTGACGAGGCGGACAATTTCCCGAAACCTGAAGAGGGCGACGACGCAGAGTGGGAGCACGTCTTGAACGCACTGCGGGTTGCGCAGGCGGAGCTTTTGGCCGTAGTGGCGCGTTTAACGAATGAGAAGCTCTATCAATCTCCTCCGGGGCGCGAAACGGTCTATTCGGATTATCTGTTTGGCATCGTTCATCATGATTTGTATCACGCGGGGCAGATTTCTCTGTTGAAGAAGGCCGCGCAGGTCGAATTCAGCGGCGGAGGCATAAAGTAGTATCATGACGGAAGTACAGCGTCAAATCGAGCTGATGCAGCTCACGTTTGAAGGGGACGAGACCGGCGAAGCGCGTTTCGGCCCGGCATTGATGCATCTGTTGAAGGATGTGGATTCGGCGCGCGCACTGCATCGACCGTTGCCGGACGCGCACACGATTTGGGAGCTTGTACTGCATGTCGTCGCGTGGAAGCGCTATACGGCCATTCGGCTGCGTGACCAAAGGGCGGAAATGAACGAGTCCCTCGATTGGCCGAAACCGACGGAAACCAGTGAAGCGGACTGGCAGAGAACGGTACGCGATCTTCGCGATATTCAGGCCGAACTGATTTCCGCTTCTGCCGCTTTGAAAGACGACCAGCTTGAAACACCTGTAGCCGGCGGCCGCGTTCCGCGCTATCTTGTTTTGCAGGGAATCATGCAGCACGACATTTACCACGCCGGACAGATTGCACTTCTGAAGAAGGCGGCAAAATAGAGACATGCCAAGCGAAGAATATCACACAACCGCCGAAGCGGCCAAACTGCTGAAGGTAAGCCGCAGCACAGTGCGAGTGCTGGCACGGGAAGGGCGGCTTCCGGCAATTCGTGTCGGCAAGCAGTGGCGGATACCCTACGAAGCTCCTGAGCTGTGGCTCTATCGCCAGAAGCAGGCAACGATTCGGGGCAAAGCAAGCTCGAAGAGCGATAGCGGAGCGAAAACAAAACGGTCCGGCTTTGATGATTTACTCAAGGTTGCGGCAGCAATCGGGCTGAAACAGAAGTAACTTCCTCTTCTCCGCCGCGAGCGGGGAAAGGTCTGAACATGCTGAAGTGCATTGATACGTCCCTCCTTTTGACAGCAACGGACACGACACATCCGCTGCATCCTCGCGCTGCCAAATATTTGAAATCGTGCGCCGCCGAGCCGTGGGTTACATGCATCTGTGATGCGAGTCTGGTCAAATGGAGCGAGAGCATAACATCAAGCGTGCTGTGCGCCGCGCCGCTACGGGCAGCCACGGTGCATGCAGCAATTGAATCAATGCTGAAACGCCGCGAGCCGCTAATCCTGTACGGCGATGAGAATATCTTAAAGCGAGCCTTGAAACTTGTGGACAAACATCCCGCATTGAAGGACCGTTTGCACGAGGCGTACATCGCCGCGACAGCGCTGGCGCATGGGGTGAATACGATAGTGACCGCGGACTCCGCTCCGTATCTTGCAGTGCGCGAGTTGACGGTTGAGAATCCCTTTGAAACTTTATTCGCCTGACCGCGCGCGTGGCGAGCTGGTTTGACGTCGCGGGGTTTGCGTTTCAGGAATTTTCCGCTGGAGGCGTGCGCACATTTGCGGTGGTGGAAGGCCGAGCGGGCAGTTTCCCTCTGCTATTGCTCCACCCCACTCCGGCAGCTTCGTTCGTATGGTCCACAACGATACAGGCAATCGGCCGGAGTCGCAGAATCATCGCACCGGACTACCCGGGGTGGGGGCGTTCCCGCAACCGGATTGAGTCGTTGAAACTGCGGTTGACGCGGGATGGACTTCGCAAATGGCTGATAGAAACAGCCAACGCTCAGCAGTGCGACAAATTGGACATCATGGGGCTTGGCGATGGCGCGTGGCTTGCACTTGAGTTTCTGCTTGCGGAGCCTGAACGGGTTCGCCGGCTGGGGCTGTTGAATTTGCCTCTGAAGCGTCATACGGCAGTCAAGCATCTGTTGCCATGGCGAACCGGCGATTGGAATAAGCACCGGCTCGGCAAATGGCTGGAGCGGGAATCGGGGCTGTCTGAGACCAGCCGGCAACTGTTCAAGCCGATGTTCAGCGAACTCCTGGGGGGCGGATGGCACGCTGAGCGTTCGCCGGACTTTCCGCTGAGTGAGTTTCAGAATGAAGTTCAGACCTACCGCAAGATATTGCGCAATTTTGACGGTGAAGTGCTGTTGGGTTGGGGGGCGAAGTCTTCAGGCTACGACGAGCGATTGGCGGCAGAGTTTGCGAACGGCCGGCAGATACTCCTCTGGCACGAGTCAACCAATTTTCCGATGTGGGAGCAGCCCGAGCAGTACGAGCGTGAGATTACGGAGTTTTTAAGATAACATGATATTCGTGCGAATTGATTACCGTGCGCTGACGCAGCGCAACACTGGCTCCACGGACCCTCCGCGGTGAACGGTGGTCTATTGTTTTAGAAGCAAGAACCGTTTAACTGAAAGGAAGGTTTACCATGTCGCACATCACACCGAAAAACGTCCACGAGACGCTGTCCAAATATATGCTTGCCGACGGATTTGATCTGGTCTTTGACCTGGAGAATTCGAAGGGCTCGTACTTCATGGATTCGCGGCACAACCGCAAATTCATGGACTTCTTCAGTTTTTTCGCATCAAGTCCCGTCGGATTCAATCACCCTCGGCTGACGACGCCGGATATGATTGAGAAGCTGGGCAAGCTGGCGGTAAACAATATCACGAACTCCGATCTTTACACGGTGGAGTTCGCGGAATTCGTGGACACATTCTTCAAGATTGCCATCCCGCCGTCATTCAAGCACTCATTCTATGTCGCCGGCGGCTCGTTAGGCATTGAGAATGCGCTCAAGTCCGCGATGGACTGGAAGGTTCGCAAAAATTTCGCCAAGGGCTATCGCCGCGAAATCGGGAATCAGGTGATGCACTTTGAAGAGTGTTTCCATGGCCGCACGGGCTACACGGTGTCCATGACGAATACGGCGGATCCGAACAAGTATAAGTACTTCGCCAAATTCGACTGGCCGCGGGTGGTCAATCCGAAATTGCGCTTTCCATTGACGGAAGGGCACCTCGAAGAAACCGAACGCAAAGAGAAGCTCGCAATTGCGCAAATGAAGCAGCATTTCCACGAACGCAAGGATGAAATCTGCGCCATCATAATCGAGCCGATTCAGGGCGAGGGCGGGGACAATCATTTCCGCACCGAGTTCTTCCAGTCACTTCGCAACCTTGCCAATGAGAATGATGCCATGCTCATCTTCGACGAAGTGCAGTGCGGTGTCGGTTTGACGGGCAAGATGTGGGGCTGGCAGCATCACGGTGTCGAGCCGGATATGTTCTGTTTCGGCAAGAAGAGTCAGGTCTGCGGTTTCATCGCCGGGCCGCGCATTGACGAAGTGGAGGATAACGTGTTCGCCGTGTCTTCTCGTATCAACTCGACCTGGGGCGGGAATCTGATTGACATGTACCGCTTCAAGGTCTATCTTGAGATTATTCGCGACGAGAATCTCGTTGATCATGCGGCAAAGACGGGCGAGAAGGCGCTGTTTATGCTGCAAAGTATTGCAAATGACTATCCGCAGATGGTCTCCAACGTGCGCGGCAAGGGACTCATGTGTGCCTTCGACCTGCCGACGACGTCGCTTCGCAATCGTCTTGTGGACGCACTGTATGAGAACGGATTGTGCATGCTGCCGTCGGGCACGCATTCGATTCGCTTCCGTCCCGCTCTGAATATCTCCGAGGCGGAGATTGCGATGGGCGTGGAGGTCATCCGCAAGTGCACGGGCGAGATTCTCGATCAGGTGCATCTTCAACCTGCTTGATTCGGGCTTTGACAGATTCGAATCGCAGTAACCGTGGAACAGGCCGGGGGCACGCGCGGGCGTGCCCCGGCCTCGTCTTTTTTTCGTTGTGAGCGAGACTTCACAATTTCCTGCCGGCACATTGGCAGTTGTCGCCACACCGATTGGCAATCTGGGAGACATCACGTTTCGCGCGATTGAGATTCTGAAAACGGCGGATGTGCTGTTGTGTGAAGACACGCGGCACTCGAAGCGGCTGCTTGACCACTATGGGATTCAGGTTCCAACGACGAGCTACGGCGCGCACAATCTGAGGACAAAAATGGTCTGGGTGATTGAACAGTTGGCACTGGGCAAGCGCATCGCGCTCATTAGTGACGCAGGAACACCGGGCATCAGCGACCCGGGCACACTGTTGGTCAGTGCGGCACTTGAAGCGGGTTATAACGTGATGACAATTCCCGGTCCGGCGGCCTTGATTCCGGCGCTGGTGCTCTCCGGACTGCGAACCGATAAATTTGTGTTTGAGGGTTTTCTTCCCCACAAGAAGGGCAGGCAGACGAAGCTCAAACAGCTTGCCGACGAACCGCGCACAATAGTGTTGTACGAGAGTGTGCACCGGGTACAGAAAACGCTTTACGAACTTCACGAATATTTGGGCAACCGCAAGGTCGCCGTTTGCCGCGAGCTGACGAAAGTCTTTGAAGAGATTGTGCGCGGGCATTTGAGTGACGCGATTGCGCATTTCGAAAAGCACGAACCGCGCGGCGAGTTTGTCGTGGTTGTTGCGGGTACGGATGACAGTTCTGATCAAGGAAATAACTGATTTATCTCTGAGGCACTATTAGATGGCAGCAAAAGTGGTTTATAGAAAGTCTCCAATTCAGGAAGCAATTATTGAAATCTCTTTCGAGATTGATAGTTCTTGGGATCAAACCGTACCAGGGGTATTGTTTTCCCAAATTGCTGATCGGTACCCGCAACGAAAACAAACTAATCTCTTGAATTTTGAAGTTCGAAAGAGCGATATTGGAATCGCTCCAGTAATGAACCAGCAATCAAGGATACAGTTCTGGAGTGAGGACGGCTTGAATGTAATTCAAGTAGGCGTCGGAAACATCATATTCAACCGACTTCGGCCATACGACGATTGGAGTTCATTTTTAGGACGATTTGAGAAAGATTTCCCTACATTCGTTGAAGTTGCACGACCACTTTCCGTGAAGTCTATAAAGCTGCAATATTTGAACAGGCCTCAAATATTGGTAAACTGGAGCACCGCGAGCGACTATTTTCGAGTCGGCCCTCAGAACCCGTATGAGGCAGCGAAAAAAATGAGGTCGTTCTTATGGGGAGTCGAGTTAGATTGCGAGAGCGACACAATTCTTACGCTTGAGTGCGGAAATGTAGATAGCACCGAGAGTGAGTATAAGTTTAGATTAGATGTCACAGTGGAATCGTCCAAGCCGCGCCCAGTTGACATTAATCAGATAATAGAATGGCTGAACTTTGGACATTCAGAAGCGGAGCTCGCGTTCGAATCTTCTATAACTGAAAAGGCCAGAAAGGAATTCGAATACAATGTATTATGAAGCGACCATAGCTCGACAAAACACCTCTTTGTCGCATGACGTCCAAAAGGCTAAGCGGACACCTGAAACCACTACACGCATGTCTCCGATTGGAAGTAGAATCCGTTCTTCATCCCTTACAACCTCGTCCGTGCTTGGGATAGTAAATACAGCATTTTTGCAAGTTGACTTTGAACCAATTGCATTAAGTACTGCTCACCTTCATTGGGTGGACTATGAATTCATATCATTTTGTACCACCAAAGGTTTGAGCGTAAACGAACTATACTCAGTATTAGATAGTGTAAATCGCTATTTCCCAGGAGCAGTTTCTAAAGAGGCACTACTATATGACCCAGAAGATGAGACCACGCATGCAGTTATATCTGTCCATCTTGACACAAATGTCATTGAAGCGAGAAGAAAGTTGCGAGCTTTTGACAATGAATGGTGGCTACATCAACCTAACAATATTCGCAATACTTTAACAGTAAAACTTGAGTTCTGATGACATTCGATTGGTTACAATATTACTTTTTCGCTCAAGAGCTAATTGGCCAAGACCCTTTAATCGCTATCGGGAAGGAATGCGATAATCGGAACGCTATAAGTCGCGCGTATTATGCGGCATACAATATTGCAAAAAATAAGAGGAGTATTGTATACAAGAATGGAAAGTTTAGCCATGCTCTTGTCATAGAAGAATTCAAGAACTCCTCAAATCCGATTGAAAAGCACGTTGGTGATGAGTTAAGTCGCCTTATTGCAGATCGTGTTGCTGCTGATTATTTTGACTGGAAAAATATCTCCGATAGAAAAGCTGAGAACGCTGTACTAACAGCCGAAGAAATCTTGCGTTCACTTGGTGAGTTGAAGTAGGTAATTTCCCCTTTGCATCCAGAACTATTTAAGATTGGCCCGTTCGCGCTGCACAGCTATGGTTTGATGCTGGCGCTGGCGTTTGGCTTTGGAATTTGGATTGCATCCAAGCGCGCACCGAAACGGGGTGTCGCGGGCAATTCAATTGTTGATATATCCGTGGCCTCACTCTTGTTTGGACTGGCGGGCGGGAGACTGGCCTATGTCATCACGCATTGGGATGAGTTCGAGGGGCGGTTGCTCGACATCATTTCACCAATCCAGAGTGACGGCACCATCGGTATTGCCGGGCTCGTACTTCTCGGCGGAGTCGTAGCCGGGTTCGGCGGAGCCTATTGGATGGCCAAGAAACGCAATGCCGGATTTCTCAATGTCACGGATATCATGATTCCCTCCCTTGCGTTGGGAATCGCGTTCGGCCGGCTTGGCTGTTTCTTGAACGGCTGCTGCTTCGGGAATGTCTGCGACGTGCCGTGGGGAGTAGTCTTTCCGGAATCGAGTTTGGCCGGCTCAGTCTATCCGCATCAGCATATTCACCCGACACAGCTTTACGAAACTCTTGCCATGCTTGCACTGTTCGCATTCCTGCTGTGGAAGGACAAGTCTCCGCTCAAAGTCGGAGTGCTGACCGGATATTTCCTGACGCTCTACGGGGTCTGGCGCTACTATGTCGAAGGACTGCGCTGGTACGAAGAAGGCATGATATTCGGGAATCTTGACGGACACTTGCTGACTTTTTCGCGCATCATTTCGGTTGGCATGGTTATCGCCGGTATGTATTTGATTTTCCGCAAGACCGCACCAGAACCGCCCGCTCCTCATGTTCATTAGTTTTGAAGGTATCGACGGCTCCGGCAAGTCCACGCAAATCTCGCGGACAGTTGCCTGGTTGGAAGGATTGAAATATGATGTATTGGTGACCCGGGAGCCGGGTGGAACCGCGGCTGGCGAAAGAATTCGCGAGCTGCTCCTGAACCCTGCCAGCCATCTCACCGGGCGGGCTGAGTATCTGCTTTATTCGGCCTCGCGTGCACAGCTTGTGGAGGAGGTATTGCTGCCTCATCTCAGGAATGCCCGAGCGGTCGCGCTGGTGGACCGATACGCTGATTCTTCAACGGTTTATCAGGGCGCAGGTCGTGAGCTTGGGGTTGACGAGATTGAGGCGGTGAACATGTTCGTCACCGGGAACCTTCAGCCCGATTTGACGCTCTATTTAGATGTGGATTACGAGACTTCCATCGCCCGCAGAGCGGCCACAGGTGCCGCTCCAGACCGGTTGGAGCGGAATCCGCAGGAGTTTTTTGAAGCTGTCCGGCAGGCTTACTTGGAGCTTTGCCACCGTCATCCGGAGCGGATGCGACGGATAGATGCGCGCCGGAATGAAGACGACGTGTTTGCGCAGGTGCAGGCGGCCATTGCCGCGCATTTGCCGATGTAAATCATAGTAACAGGACGTGCCCGAATGCACAAACGATTGCTTCTCTTGCTGGTGTCCCTTTTGCCGCTTTCGGTTTTCGCGGAAGCGCGCAGCATGTCTGCCGACGAACTATATGCGAAGATTCACCACAACATGGGGTTGTTTGGTGACATCTATCGCGAAATCAGCTTGCGCTATGTGGATCAGATAGATCCCGATGAATTTGTGCAGGCTGGAATCAACGGGATGCTCGAAACACTCGATCCGTACACGGTGTATATCCCCGAGGAAGATACCGACGATCTCGATGTCATCACCTTCGGCAAGTACGGCGGAGTGGGGATTGAAATCGGCGTGCGCGGGGAGGCGAAGTTCCTGACCGTCATCAGCGCCATGGAAGACTCCCCTGCACAGCGTGTCGGCATTCGCTCCGGTGACCGTGTGGTCGAAGTGGACGGGCACCCGACAGTGGGGATGTCCACGCGCGACGCGTCGCGCTTGCTGCGCGGGGAGCCGGACACGCAGGTAAAGATTGTCGTCGAACGTCCCGGCGCGGAAGAGTTGATAGAATTCGAGCTGACTCGACAGATTATTGACGTGAAGGACGTCGCATACAGCGGCTTTATTGAACCGGGCATCGGCTATATCAAGCTCGCACACTTTTCGACGCGCGCTCAGAACGAACTTGACGCGGCGTTAAACGATTTGCAGAGCAAGGGAATGGAAGCGCTGGTGCTGGACATGCGCGGAAATCCGGGCGGTCTGATGAGTGCGGCGGTTGGAGTGCTGCAGAAGTTTCTTGACAAGGGAGAAGTTGTCGTCTCCACAAAAGGGCGCACACCTGACGCGAATCGCACGTTCAAGCTTGCAAGTGACCCGGTCGCAAAAGACTTGCCTCTCGCGGTGTTGATCGACGGCGGCTCGGCATCGGCTTCGGAAATTGTCGCCGGCGCCATTCAGGACCTGGACAGGGGAGTGCTGATAGGCGAGCCGACTTTCGGCAAGGGACTGGTGCAGTCTGTTATCTCTTTTGAAACGGGCGAAGCGCTAAAGCTCACGACCGCGAAATACTTCACGCCGTCGGGACGCTTGATTCAGAAAGTGGATTACTTCGGTGAGGAAGACACCACGCTTTTCATATCGCCGATTGAGGAATCCTTGGACTCGGCCTTTACCACGCGCAATGGCCGCAAGGTCGAAGGAGGCGGAGGAATTGTGCCCGACATTCTCGTTGAGAGTCCGCAGCCCGGACAGCTGGGCGTGGAATTGTGGCGGCAAGGCGCATTTTTCGATTTCGTGACGGAGTATCAGTCGCAGCACAGCGAGCTGACCGACGCGACGGTGACGGACGAAATGATAGCGCAATTTTCCGACTGGCTGGTTGAGAACAATTTCACTTATGCGGTGGACGGCGCGAAGGAACTTGAAAACCTGCGTTCGATTCTGAAGACCTTTGAATTGGAGCAGGAAGCCGAAGCGGATTTCGCACATCTTGAGCACTTTCTCGACATGGTTCGTGACCGGGATTTCGAGAAGGAGCGTGCTTTCATCAAGAACAGCTTGCAGACCGAGCTTGCCAATGCGCTCTACGGCAGCACCGGCCGGATTGAAGCGAGTTTCGACCATGACCCGCAGATATTGCGGGCAGTAGAAGTTCTGAACAACGGTACGGAGTACGGCAAGCTGCTTGCAGTGACCGACAGCACGAATTCGAACGGAGAGTAATCGCTCTTGTGGATTGAACTCAGCGGGCTGTTCTTGCTGGGGGTGTTGGCCGGGGTACTCGGCGGATACCTTGGCATCGGCGGCGCGCTGATTATTACACCGGTACTGCTCGCGCTAAGCGCGGCACAGCAGATTCCGGAATCGGTGCGCTATCCGCTGGTATTCAGTTCCACGCTGTTCGCGATACTTGGCACGTCCATTTCGGCGGGATATACGTATGCGCGTGCCAACCGTGTACACTGGGCAGGGTTCAAAGCCATTGCCATCACGGCGTTTCTGCTTTCATTTGTCGGTTCGTGGGCTTCGTCGCAATCGTCGCCCGACGTGTTGCGTGTGTTTTTTGCAATATTCGCTCTCGTGAGCGCCGCGATATTCGTATCGCCGCTCAGGGGACACGCGGGGGGAGAGTTTCATTTTCGGGCTTGGCCGTTTCTGCTGCTGGGCGCGGCGACGGGATTTCTGTCGGCCTATATTGGTGTCGCCGGCGGAGTACTGATGGTACCCGTGATGCTGTTCCTCATTAAAGTGCCGCCAGAATATGCGGTCGGCACGAGCAGCATGGTCGGTATTGTCACGGCCTTAACCGGAGTCATTGGCTACGTCATCATTGGCTGGAATGTCACCGAACTTCCGCAGTGGACCTTTGGCTATGTCTATCTCGTCTATGCCGTTCCGATTCTTATTGGCTCGCTGCTCGGCGGACCGTTTGGCAGCAAGCTCAATCAAGGAAGCAGTGTCAAGCTGTTTCGCCTGCTGTTTGCCGCTTATCTTGTCGGCGTCGCCGTCAAGATGCTCTTGAAGTAGTCCACCTTTTCCCGCAATCCCCTTTTCCACTCTCTTGTAAATTTATGAACACAGTTGCTCTGCCTCTGCTCGGTCGCGGCAAGGTCCGTGACATTTACGAATTTGACGACCGTCATCTGGTGTTTGTGACTTCAAATCGCGTCTCGGCGTTTGATGTTGTTCTGCCGACACCGATTCCGAACAAGGGCTCAACTCTCAATGAGCTTACCCGTTTCTGGATGACGCGTTTCAAATCGCTGTGCGGGAATCACATCGCCGACAAGGATTACAGTGACTTTGCGCGCGAATTTTCCGCTTCACTGAGCGACACGTCGCCCGGACAGGTGGAAGTGGTGAAGAAGGCCGAGATGCTGCCGGTGGAGTGTGTAGTGCGCGGATTTATCACCGGCTCAGGCTGGAAGGACTACAAGAAAACGGGCGCGGTGTGCGGACACAAGTTGCCGGAAGGACTCGAACACTGCGCGCAGTTTCCCGAGCCGCTGTTCACCCCCGCCACGAAGGCAACTTCGGGGCACGACGAAAACATTGATTTCGCGCGGATGTGCGACATTGTTGGAGTGGAAATGGGCACGAAACTGCGCGACCTGTCTATCGAGATTTACTCATCCGGCCGTGACTTTGCGCGGAAAAGGGGAATCCTGATAGCGGACACGAAGTTTGAATTTGGTATTATCGACGGTGAATTGTGTCTGTGCGATGAAGTGCTGACTCCCGACAGCTCGCGCTTCTGGCCTGCGGACGATTATGCACCGGGACGCGACCAGAGAAGTTTCGACAAACAGATAGTGCGCAACTACCTTGAAACACTCGATTGGGACAAGACGCCTCCGGGGCCGCAGCTGCCGGCCGATATCGTACAGAAGACGGCCGCAGCCTACGAGGAAATCGCGCGCAAGCTGATGGCGTAGTTCGTCACGTTCTTTCATTCAAAACCCGCAGTAAAATGCGGGTTTCTTGTTTTACAAACCAAACTGTTTCAGGTGATGGTCCAGATGACGATAGTGCAGTCTTGACCACTGGCCGGGTGTTAGTTTGCCGAGATAGGGGCTTGGGCCAAAGGTCTGATTGGGGCCTTTTTCAAGCCGCTTGATGTATTCAATGACGCGCTGTTTATCGTGCAGAAATTCCCCGGGCTGTGTCACAAACAACTCGGGTGAAGTCGGTGCTCCCTTCGGCCAGGGAACGGGGCCGTCGATGACCATCCAGCGGCCAATAACGGTGTTGAACATGTTCTTGCTGACCGTAATTCTTCGCTCTGCAAAACAGGCTTCAAAAGTATCAATCACATGGGCGAGCATTCGACCGGCATCGAACTTCCCCCATTTCGCCTTGGAGTCCGCATGCAGGTTTTCCAGTCGTCTCAAAATTTCTTCCCTCGGCTGACTGTCAAATAGTGATTTCATGGTGTGGCAGAATCAGAGATTAAACTGCTTAAGGTGATGCGCCAGATGCGTATAATGGGATTTAGCCCATTGCTCGGGTGTCATTTGTCCGACCCATGGACTGGCACCGAAGGTGAATTTTTCGGGTGCCGCAAAACGTTGAATGTAGTCTTGCACTTTCGCTTTGTCCTGCTCAAAATTACCCACGGGTCGTTTCAGATATTCGGGATCGGTTTTCGCGTTTTTTGGAAGCGGCATGGTGGACAGCATCCATCTGCCGAACGCGGAGTTCATCAAGCCTTTGCGCACGGTGACAGGACGCTCGGCAAAAGTGACTTCGAACAGGTCTATCAGATGCGCGAGCAAATGTCCGGGAGTCATTTTGCCCCAGAGCGGTTTGGCATCCGGTGTTAGTCGGGCAAGGCGGTTGCTGAGTTCCTTGCGGTCGGACTCATTCAGTAAGTTTCCCATAGCAGCTCCTTGGTTTGGTAGCCGAAATGTACACCTGTTTGGTCAGATTTACAAGGGCACAGGTGCGGGTCACTGCTTTTGAAGCAAATGCCGCCATGCAAGTTTCTGCTTGACTCTCAGCGTAGATTAGCTGTACCTTATTGCAGCAGAAACTTGGAGGGCAGGATGGACGGGCTATTACGGTTTGCATCTTGGCTTGGTACCGGATTCCTCTGCGGCATGATGTGTCTTTGCGGCTCACTGACGGCGATTGCCGACAATGCTCAGGTTATATACCCGGGTGAAGACAATGAGCAGGCGGAAGACGAAATCATTCCGGTCGAAATTCGTTTTTATGACGGTGACGGCGAGATAGAGGCCGGGGACGGCTCTCGTCCTCGCTTTGGCCGTCGTTTGCCCTCTTCGGTGAAGGGCGGAACGTGCGGTCAGGGGAACGATTGCGGCCTTCTGGCAACGGAAGATGTCGTGTTGGCTTTGGAAATTCCGACCAGTGGTAACTGGTCGTTTTCGCTCTGCGGCTCATCGTTCGATACGTATATCTTTGTCGGATATTCCCCCTGCGGTTCGGAGATAGGCTCAAACGACGACTTTTGCGGCACGAATTCACTTGCGGGCTGTCTGTGGGTTCAAGCCGGGCCGGTGTATGTGACCATAGAAGGCGGAGCGAACACGTGCGGAAAGTTTCTGTTCACCGTCCAGCCGTGTGTGCCGGGACGTTGCTGCTACATGCAGGGGGACTCGGCGGCCTGCGAGAACACGACCTTGGATGATTGCGCAGCAATCGGCGGATTCTGGGACGCGGAAGCGACATGCGAAGCAAATCCCTGCCCGACCGGCCGCTGTTGTTACCGGGAAGGGAACATCTCGAATTGTGTGGAGAATCTGTTGCAGAAACCGTGTCTGTTCACTCTTGAAGGCGAGTGGACGGAAGGCGGCTCGTGCGCTGATCCTTGCACGTTTGAGGGAGACAGTTCGGCTTGCGGTCCGATGGATTTGGTATTGGCGATTGACGTAACCGGCTCAATGTCCTATGAGATTGACGCGGTGCGCGAAGAGTCGCATCAGATACTTGCCACGGCGGCGGAAGCCGCGAATCAGGATTTGCGGGTGGCTTTAGTCGTTTTCCGCGATGTTGTCACTGTTATTCATCCGTTGACAGATAATCTCGAAGCAGTTGACGCGGCCATCGGCACACTGGATGCCGGTGGAGGCAACGGTTCACCGGAGGCCTCCGATATTGCCCTTGAAGAAATCATCTCGGGGAATGGAACATGCGTGAGCGGTGCGGGATTTTCCGTGCCGTTCCGGCCATCGGCCTCAAAAGTGGTTGTGCTAATAACCGATGCTCCGAACGGCGGTTGTGATGACGCACATCAGGCAGCAGATTCTGCATTCGCGCATGAAGTCGCACTGGAAGCACTCAGTGCCGAGGTGTACATATCACCTGTTTACGTGTACTCCTCTGCAATAAATCCGGTAACGAATGCGGTAATGCGGGACTACGCTGAAACGACCGGCGGATTGTATGTGTTGTCCCATAACGGTGCTGGTATTGCCGAATCCATCGGGGACATCATTCAGCAGTGCGGACGGATGCGTCTGGCGATGGTGGACGATTCACTACCGGACATCACGTGCTTTAACGATGAGATAACTCCATCAACTTTTGACATAACGGTTTCGGTGGTGAACCGTTCTGAAGTTGCCGTGGCAGACGGCGGGCTGGCCCTAAGTGAAGGCTCCGGTCCGGGCGGCACGGGAACGGTGAACTCGGTTAATCCGTTCAGTCTTGGAGTCGTCCAGCCCGGTGACACAGTGGACGCGAGCTTTACGGTCACAATCACTCCGGCGGAAGCGGGCGGCTGTATCCACTTCACGGCCTATTTATTGAACGGCGCAGATACCGTAGGCACGCGCACGGTGTGTGTCAATATTCCCGTGACCTCACTTGTTTTCAGTCAGGCACACGTCCCGATTCTTGAATGTGACGGGGACGGAGTCACGCCAACGACATTTGAAATCGGTGTCACGGTTCGCAACGATTCAGAGTGCGCGACATCGCTGGGCAGTGTGGTCATGGCCAGCGGCTTCGGGCCTGGGGGAACAGGCACCGTGGAATCAGCAGCGCAGGTGAGCACCGGCATGCTTGAGCCGGGCGATTCGACCATGGTCTATTTCACGGTGGACATCTCACCGACACGGGTCGGCGGGTGTATCAATTTCCGAGCCTTTTTGCTGCTGGACGGTGATACACTTCTCAGCCGGAATCTGTGTGTGAATGTGCCGCAGTTCAGCGTCGTGATGACAAGCCATAGTACGCCGCAGTTGAGCTGTGTGAATGACGAAATTGTGCCCACAACGTTTGACATAATGGTTGTCGCGTTCAACAATTCCGCCTGTGACGTGACGGGTGCAAGAATGCTTCTTGGAGGAGGAAGCGGAGCTGGCGGTTCAGGCTTTGTTGTAGGATCGCAAAGTGTGGACTTAGGTTCACTATCCCAAGGCGAACAGCGAACCGTGACATTCACGGTAACGATCGATCCCAATACTCTTGGGGGACTGATCCGGTTTACAGCCTTTATTGCCGCCGATAGCGACACGGCCTCAAGTCGCAACATAGATATCTCAGTTCCCGCATGCGGCTGCGAGTCAAGCGATGGGATTTTCCGGGAAATCAGCGGCTATTATTATTGGGAGTGTATTTGTGTCCAGCTCTGCGATACGGTGCCTGTTCCAGTTTCCATCTGCAGACCGAGTGGAGCTTTTTCGACACCGCCCGCCGCAGGAATTTATGGCCAATGTCAGGGCGGATGTGCCCCGGGACAGGGGGTGCTCAATCCAAACGGGTGGGTTCGCAATGGCGAATGCTGGGAGAATGAAATCTACATGACCTTGCCGGGCTGCGTACGGCTGTGCATGGATTATGTGTTTCCGGTCGAGCTGGCAAGCTTCGATGCCATTCCGGAATATGAGCAGGTGCGAGTGGTTTGGAGTACCGCATCGGAGTCACAGCTTGAGCGATTCGAGATATTGCGCGACGGCGCGCTGATGAGCGTTATCCCGGCCACGAATGCTCCTACCGGCAGCAGTTACGAGTGGCTTGACACCTATGTCGAGCAAGGCCGCGTGTACCGGTACTCGCTGGTGGTCACAGACATGAGCGGATCGCGCGAAGAGTTGGCATCGGCAACCGCGATGCCGCTTGCGCAGCCCGAAGTAAGCAGCGGATATGCGCTGCTGCCGAATTATCCGAATCCGTTTAACGGCACAACGACAATTGGATTTGATTTGCCCGAAGCGAACGACGTTGTGCTGACGGTTTACGATGTCAGTGGCCGGCGGGTTGCGGAACTCGTGAATGGGCGATTTGACGCTGGACGGCACGAAGTGTCGTTTGGCGGAGAGGGGTTGGCCAGCGGAGTCTACTTCTGCCATATGGTCGCAGGAGTGTATGCGACGCGGCAGAAGATGTTACTTCTGAAATAGCCAGGAATCAGAAGTTTATCTTCGTTTCTTGCAGGAGACAGGTGTGAAAGAATTTTCGCACCTCGGTGATGGGTTTTGGCGCGCCGGTCCCCCCTCGGGCCGGCGCGCTTATTTATGTGGAACCTCTCCCCCGCCGGGAGAAGGCAACTGTGTTCAGAGTCAGCCGCCGCAGGTCCTTCGACACGCGACGGCGACAGGAGATTACTTGGATACCTTGATGGTGCGGCTCTTGGCCTCTTCCGCCTTGGGAAGGGTGATCCTCAAGACGCCATCGGCGTAGTTGGCCGCAACGCGGTCTCCGACGATATTGTTGGGCAGGCTGAAGCTTCTTTCGAAGCGGCCGTAGCTGCGCTCAACGCGGACGAAGTTGTCCTTCTCTTCCTTGACTTCACGCTTTTTCTCGCCGGAAATGGTGAGGACATTGTTGTTCAACGTGATGTTGATGTCCTCTTCGCGCATGCCCGGGAGCTCCGCATGGATTTCATAGCTGTCATGATTTTCAGCGATGTCCACATCGGGTGCCCAACTGCGCATGACACTGCCCTTGTTCCAGCCCATGAGGTCACTCAGGACTTCATCAAGGTTGTTCAGGGGGAACGACTGTTCCATCGTACGGGGAATGTACTTCGTGATTTTCATGGTTTTCTCCAGTTCTTCAGCTGTTATTTGATTGATGGTTTCTTGAAAGTTGCTTACACTGACCCATTTTGCAACGGCAGTGCCAATTTTTTATATATTTGATTTATATTTATTTACGCAGAAATTGATTCAAGATGACTCTGTTGAGTTGGCAGAGGAGTTATGCTGAATTGGCAGAGAATGTGCGATTTTGGCAGGCAGAGTTGGCAGATTTGTGTGTTGGCGGATCGCATGGAAGGGTGGCGTACTCTGAGGTATTTGAAATCCCGTGAACCACCCTCACCACGACTAATGCTGAGGGACAGATGGAATTTGCATATTCGGCGCGGAGTGGCTATTTTATTTAATTCTAAGCTCCTCTGAGAGTTTCAACCGCTCACATTGCCCCTGCGAACCATGTCCTCCAAGAAGCTCTGCCCACATTGCCTGAAAGTCATTCCCTGGAAGCACCGATTCAAGTCGAAGTGTCCTCACTGTTTTCGACCGCTTCGCCGCAAGAGCGAGAGCGAGCGCGGGACATTGTTGTTGTGGTTTGAGGACCGTGGAAAGTGGTGGTGGTTTTTTATACTGCTGGTTGTCAGTGTGGTTGGGGCCATGATCGGTCAGTTGGCAGGCCGACACTCGTCATTCTTGAATTTCATCAGCGCACATCCAATCATGTTCGCGCTGACGCTGTATTATCTGGCGGCATTTGCCTCCATCATCTCGCGGATTTATGTACCGTTGATGCTGGGAGCACCGCGCATATTGCGTCGCGAACGGCCGCAGATTACTCAGTACAAGATTTTCACGGTCATTGGCATGGTTCTCGGACTCGGGCTTGCGCTGTTTGTGATTGGAGCCGACCAGTTCTTTGTCATGTTCCCGGCCAGTGTGCTGTTGTTCACGCTGCCGATTGCGATATTGTGGGCTTATCTGGCGCTCGTATTACAGGAGCCTGATTACGAAGACGAGCGGGTATGGTCGTTCTTGACGGAAATCGGCGCGGGCGAACGACTTGACCATCGTCACCACGGATATTATGTGCTTATCATGGTTCCTGTGGCGGCATTGATTTTCTATTGGATGATGCAGAATCAGTGGCTTTATTATTGGTTCGCGGATTCGACCTTGGTATCGATGTTCAAGGAACTGTATATGCGGGCAACCGGCCGGGCCGGTTAATGGCACGCTATGTCGCAGCAGAAATCACACGGCAAACATCGTAGAAAGCACACCCGAAGCTCGCATAAGGCGGGATTGCCGCCCGGCAGCGTGGTGTATGGCGGAGTGGAGCGCAAGGTTGGGCCGATTCTCCGCGCGATACGGTACGACACGGGGAGTTTCGAGGAGCGGATTCTACACAGCCCGCAGGAGATTGCACCGTTTCTGGCTTTGCCGGGGGTAAAGTGGATTGACCTTGAGGGACTTGCTGACACGAAACTGCTGGAAGCGGTGGGGCATGCTCTTAAACTTCATCCGCTGCTTATCGAAGACATTGCCAACACAAATCAGCGGACGAAGCTCGAGGAAGACGGCGAGCAGCTGATCGTGTTCGTGCGGGATTTTGAGCGCAACAAGGAAACCGGAGTACTCGATGACGCACAGGTGGCGATTGCACTCGGGTCGGGTTTCATTTTCACATTTTGCGAGTTGCCGCCTTCAGAATTTGCGGTGATTCGGGAGCGGCTGCGGATAGGTCAAGGCTTGACGCGGCAAAACGGCGCGGACTATTTGCTCTACCGGATGCTGGATATGCTTGTGGACCAGTATTTCATCGTGATAGACGACGTGAATGACCGTCTTGAGGTGCTGCAGACAAAAGTTCTCGAAACACCGGGTGACAAGGAGATTTTGCCGGAGATATTTGAGACACGGCAAGAGCTTTTGCTGTTACGAAAGAGTATTCTGCCGCTGCGGGACGTCTTAAGCGCGCTTGAGCGGCGCGAATCGCCGTTGATGCACCCGGTGACCAGAGCCTATTTTCGCGATGTGTATGACCACACGCTGCACGTGGCCGAGTCGATTGACACGCTTCGTGATCTTGAGACGGCATCGTTAGACGTGTATTTGTCGCGGTTGTCGCTAAGGCAAAACGACGTTGTGCGGATGCTTACGGTCATTTCGACAATCTTTCTGCCGTTGACATTCCTGGCGGGCATCTGGGGAATGAACTTCGATGTCATGCCTGAACTTCGCTGGCAATACGGATACTTTGCCGCGCTGGGGGTGATGGCCGTGCTGGCCGTCATAATGATGATATACTTCAAGCGTCAAAGATGGCTTTGACGAAATGAGCTGCACGTTTGCAGTGTGGTCAGATATTTTCGACTCTGTTTTTTCACTAATTCCTCTTTCATCCTTCCATGTCCAAGACAACTCGCACTCCCAAGAAGGTCCCGGTTTCGATTCATGATTTCAAGAAATTCACGACGCCGAAGTCGTTGGCTCTGTCCCCGGACGGGCGGCTTCTGGCATACACCCGTTCATGGACAGACGAAAAGCAGAACAAGAGCTTTGCAAACCTGCACGTACTGGATTTGATGACCGGCCAGAGCAGGCAGTGGACAAGCGGTGAGCATACGGACAGGGGACCGTGCTGGTCACGCGACGGAAGAAAGCTGTCATTTTTCAGAAATGAAAAGGGCGAAGACAGAATTTATTGTTTTGATCGTGACGGCGGAGTGCCCAATTTGCTATGGAAGGGGCGGGGCAGTCTGGCAGGCATGGAGTGGGCGCAGGATGACACGACACTGGTCGTAAAATTCCGCAAAGCAGACCCGGACAAAGAGGCGGAGCAGGCAATTGCGGAAGGAAAGACTCCTGAATCGAAAGCGCCTGTCGCGCGGCGCATCACGAGACTTTTCTATCGTCTGGACGGAGTAGGGTTCTTTCCGGAAGACCGCTATCATCTTTACAAACTGGACATCAAATCGAAATCGTGGACACAGTTGACCAAGGGGCCGGCGGACGACAGTGCATTTGCGATTTCGGCGGACGGGAATGTGCTGGCCTATGTCGGAAACTCGCACAGAGACCCCGACCAACATCCTTATGACAACGACATCTGTTTCATCAATTTGAAGAGCGGCAGACGAAGCGTTCTCGACGGACCTCAGGGAGAGAAGCTAAGTTTGAGTTTCTCGCCTGACGGGAAGTGGCTCGTGTATCTCGGGCATCACAACAAGAAGGATGCATGGGGTGTGGAACCGATTCATCCGTGGCGGGTCGATTTACGGACGGGCAGAATAAAGAATCTCACGCCGGACTATGACAGACAGGCAGGAGAACTGTCGCTTGCGGATATCGGTTTTGAGTTTGAGTCGTACGACGTGAAGTGGAGCCGTGACAGCAAATTCATGTATTATGTTGTGTCAGACCGCGGCGATTCCGCGATAGTGAAGACTCCTGTCGGCGGCGGCACGCCGGAGAAATTCTGGAGGACGGCGGGGATTGTCGGGTTGTTCGATCTAAAGAACAACAAGATGGCAGTGCTGCACGCGGATTACAAGTCCATCGGTGATTTCCATGTTTGCGATGACATCACCAGGAAAGGCGCGACGTTCCGGCGGGTACTGTCGCACAATCGGGAATATCTGAATTCGGCGGCATTTGCAAAGGTGCAGGAGTACTGGGTTTCTTCGACGGACAAGACGCGGGTTCATACTTTGATGTTTACACCTGCGGATTTTTCGCCGCGCAAGAAGTATCCGGCGATCATTTACGTTCACGGCGGGCCACGGGCTCAGTATGCGAGAGTGTTCTTCCATGAGATGCATGCGCTGGCGGCGCAGGGATACGTGGTGGTACTGCCGAATCCGCGGGGAAGTCAGGGGTACGGCAAGAAACACGCGGAGGCGATTGTCGGCGCGTGGGGGACGAAGGATTGGGAAGATGTCGAAGCGGTAGCGGATTGGCTGGACTCGCAGAAGTTCGTGCAGAAAAACAGGGTGGCGATTTGCGGCGGCAGCTATGGCGGTTACATGACAAACTGGGCTCTGGGCCACTCAAGAAGATTCCGCTGCGGAATAACCGACCGGTCGGTGGTGGATTTGAAGGCCTTTGCGGGTTCGTCAGATATTGGGTATCTCGATCATCTTGAGTTCGGCGGATACTATTGGGCGAATCCGGAGGGATACTCGAAGATGTCGCCGCTGACCTACGCGCACAAGATCAAGGATCCGCTGCTAATTGTCCACAGCGAGAATGATCTGCGGTGTGCAATAGAGCAGGCGGAGCAACTGTTTGTCGCGCTGAAGGTGCGAGGCAGGACAGCGGAGTTCTTGAGATTTCCGGAAGAGTCTCACGGCCTTTCGCGTGGCGGCAGACCGGATCGCCGCGTGGTGAGAATGGAAGCCTATCACGATTGGTTCAAGCGGTATTTGAAGAAGTAAACAGGCCGCGGAAATTGCAGCATACCTAAAAATAAGCGGGGAACAATGCCCAAGATGATCAAGCGCTGCGCGTGGCCGGCCAATGACGAATTGATGATACAATACCACGACGAGGATTGGGGCGTTCCGGTGACGGATGACCGGAAGCACTTTGAATATCTAGTCCTGGACTGTTTTCAGGCCGGACTGTCGTGGCGAACGATTTTGTACAAGAGAGAGAATTTCCGCAAGGCGTTCGCGAACTTTGATTACAAGAAAGTAGCCAAGTTCGGAGACAAGGAGTTTGAGCGTCTGATGAATGATGCGGGGATAATCCGTAACAGACAGAAGATTGCCGCAACGATTCAGAACGCAAAGATGCTGATTGAAGTTCAGAAGGAGTTCGGAAGCTTTAACGAATATATCTGGCAGTTCACGAAGGGGAAGCAGGTGAACAGCCGGATTGGAACCATCAAGGATATCCCCGCAAAGTCGGCGCTGTCAGACTTGATGAGCAAGGATTTGCAGAAGCGGGGTTTCAAGTTTGTGGGATCGACGATTTGCTACGCGTACATGCAGGCGGCGGGCATGGTCAACGACCATGAAACGAGTTGTTTCCGGCACAAAGAGTGCGCGGCACTTGCGAAAGCGATGAAGTAGATTTCCGTATTAAGATATGAGGCTTATGAGGATCGCTATTATACCCGGCTCGCTCAGAGCCGGTTCTTACAACCGGAAGCTTGCACACGTTGCCGAAGCGATTCTGCAGAAGCATCAATGCGAGACGGACTACGTGGATTTGAAGGAGCATCCGCTTCCTCCATATGACGGCGATTTTGAAACAGAGAGCGGAGTTCCGGACGCCTGCTGGAAACTGAAGGCGCGGATCGCGGCTGCCCACGCGGTCGTGGTATCTTCTCCGGAGTACAATGGCGGAATTCCGGGGACTTTCAAGAATGTGCTTGACTGGACGACTCGCGGCGGATCGAATCCGTGGAGCGGCAAGGTTGTGATGCTGATGGGAGCGACGGACGGTCCATGGGGGACAAACCGCATGATGCCGGCCTTGAAGCAGGTGTACTCAATAATAGGTTCATTAGTCATACCGCAGACGGTGACGATTCCGCATGCGGAGAAGGTATGGGATAAAGACGGCAGACTCGTGGACGAGTCCTTGCCGGGAAGAGTGGAAAAGGTGATAGCAAATTTGTTGAATGTGACACAGAAGATGACGGCGGAGCGGTTGTAGGCATGGCGAAGAAATTCCGGGAGAACATAAGAAACGTGGCGATCATCGCGCACGTTGACCATGGCAAGACGACTCTTGTGGACGCCATGCTTCATCAAGCGGGTGTATTCCGTGACAATCAGCAGGTCGCGGAACGCGTCATGGACAAGCTTGATCTTGAACGGGAGAAGGGGATTACGATTCTCTCGAAGAACACGACGATCAAGTGGCAGGACAACTTAATAAACATTCTGGATACTCCTGGCCACGCGGATTTTGGCGGACAGGTACAGCGAGTTTTGAGAATGGTTGACGGGTGTCTGCTGTTGGTCGACGCGAGCGAAGGGCCGCTGCCGCAGACGCGTTATGTGTTGTCCAACGCGTTGGAGCTGGGGCTGTCGCCGATAGTGGTGATTAACAAGATTGACAGGCCGGACGCGCGGATTGGCGAGGTACTGGACGAGGTGCTGGAACTGTTTCTTGACTTGGATGCAAGCGAAGAGCAGTGCCACTTCCCGGTCGTATACACAAACGCGAAAGTGGGCACGGCGACGATGGATTTGGGGACTCCGGGCGAGAATCTCATGCCGCTTTTCCGGCTGATATTCGACAAGGTTCCGCCGCCTGAATATGACGACGAGGCGCCGCTGCAGCTGCAGATAACGACGCTTGATTACAGCGACTATGTCGGCAGAATCGGTATTGGGAGAATTGCCAATGGAACGATCAAGCAAGCAGAGCAAGTGATGCTGATCAAGAATGACGGCACGCGATCTCAAGCCAAGGTGACACAGCTTTACACCTATGAGGGGTTGTCACGGGTGGATGCAAAGTCCGCTTGGGCGGGCGAGATCGTTGCGGTGGCCGGACTTGAGAACATGGATATCGGCGACACCGTAACTTCGATGCTTGATCCCCGCCCGCTGCCTCCGCTCAAGATTGACGAGCCGACACTTGAGATGGTTTTCAGCGTGAATACGTCACCGTTCCAAGGCCGGGAGGGGAATTTTGTCACAACACGGCAGATTCGCGACCGGCTCTTCAAGGAGATACAAGGGAATCCGGCGCTGCGCGTAGAAGATTCCGAGACATCCGAAGGCTATCGCGTTTACGGCCGCGGAGAGTTGCAGATGGCGATCTTGATTGAGACGATGCGCCGTGAAGGCTATGAACTTGCGGTGGGCAAACCTCGAGTGCTGTTCAAGACCATAAACGGCACGCGGGTCGAGCCGTATGAGCAGGTGTTGATGGATTGTCCGGAGGAGTTCGTGGGAGTCGTAACGAGCACGCTGGGCATGCGGCGCGGCCGCATGACACATATGACGGATCACGCGACAGGCTGGGTCCGGCTGACGTTTGAGATTCCGATGCGCGGGTTAATCGGGATTCGCCCGATAATGCTGACGATGACCCGCGGCACGGCGATCATGAACACTCAATTTCTCGATTATCGACCGGTGGAGGGCGAGGTGAAACAGCGCGCGAACGGCGTACTGATTGCCGACCGCGAAGGACGGGTGACGGAGTATGCCCTGAACAGCTTGCAGGATCGTGGTGAAGTGTTTGTGGGACCGGGCACGATGGTGTACGAAGGAATGGTGTGCGGAGAAAACTCACGCGACAATGATCTGGTCGTGAATATCGTTCGAGAAAAGAAGCTCACCAATATGCGCGCGTCAGGCAGTGATGAAAGCTACAAGATTGCACCGCCGCGGCCGATGTCGCTTGAGGAAGCGATCGCATTCATCAATGAAGATGAATTAGTGGAAGTGACTCCGCAATCCATCAGGCTTCGCAAATATTATTTGAAAGAGGAAGAGCGCAAGCAGGCCGCAAAGCGGGCAGGCATGGCAGGCATTGTGTAACTCGAGATCGAATACAGATTGAAAGCGCCCCGGCGGAATGGCCGGGGCGCTTTGTTTAGCGGTAAAGCCGATGTCTCTAACCCAGTTCGGTTGCCAGTCTTCGCTTGAAGATCAAGATAGAGATTACAGTCATCGCGGCGGCCATGGCCAGTGAAATGCCGCATTCGAACAAAATACCTGCTATGCCTTGATCACGCCAAAAGATGTCATTGAAACCCTGCATAGTCCAGAACACAGGGGTAATCTTGCTGATCGTTTTAATGATATCCGGCAGAAGGAAACTCGGAAACATAGCTCCACCGATTGCGGACATGCTCAAGATGATGACAACTTGCAGCCCTCCGGCCTGTTCCTCAGTTTTGGACAAGGCTGAAATGATCAATCCGACCGAACTCATGGTTACGGCCGTCACAACAATCATCACAAGCATGGCCGGCAAGTGCTGCCAGATTTGCAGATTGAAGATCAGCCAGCCGTAGACCATCATCACAAAAAGTTGAAAGCTTCCAAGGAAGACCGAGTAGAGCAGCTTCGAGAGCAGAATCTCTCCGGCAGTAGCGCCCATTAGAAGCAGCCGTTGAGCGGTGCCGGAACGCATTTCACGCAGCAGCGAAGCCGCGATGGCACCGACTCCGAAGAGCATGAAGGTAACGGCAGTTCCGGCAGTTGTATGCGACACGGCGGGATTGACGACTTTCTGCCCGACAATTGCCGTGCGCTCAATCCTATTAATCTTGTCAAACGCCGCACCCATGCTGAACCCGCCGCTGTCAGAAGACATGTCATCACTTCCGATTAACTCTTCTTCAGGGATCAAATCTTTGAAGGACATGCCGCTGTCCGGCAGTTCAACACCAAAGTTTCGCTCAATTGCTTCAGTAAGGTCACTATTGAAGCCAAGGGTTGCGGCAGAATCGAACATGCCAGACATCATTGCCGACGGCATCAGGAGCGGGAATGTCTCGAAGGACGTTTTCTGCATCAATCCGATGAGGACACCTGTTGTGACTGGATCGCGGGGGTCTTCAAGAACATGGGCTCGCAGCTCACCATTTTTGACTCCATCCGTGAAATTGCCGGGGATAATCAGAGCCGCGGAGTAGTCACCCTTTTCAACGAGCGAGGCCGCTTTTGTGCTATCGAGCTTTGTTGAGTCTTTGCCAACGGACTGAATCATCCGGAGTTCGTCAAGCCTATCCAGTCGAGTTACAAATCTTTCACCGGCCTTTCCCCTGTCGAGATTTACGGTAAGGACTTTGAGTTCGGCAAGGGATTCCTTGCCTTGACCGCCAAAGACAAAACCGAAAACAAGAATCATCACCATCGGAACGATAAACGCGAGTCCGATTGCCACTGGATCGGTCATGAAGATGGCGAAATCCTTGCGGGCAAGATGCCAAATGCGTCTCATGCGTCGCGCAGCTCCCGTCCGGTTAATTCAAGAAAGAGCATTTCAAGATTTGGCGAAACCACTTCAACACGCTGCGCTCCATTGAAGCCCGCGAGCTTCGCGAGAATTTCCGTCAGACCATCATTTGATTCGGGAATATAATCCACTCTCAAGCCTGACTGGTGCCTGGCAGCAGCCGGAAGATCAGGAGCGTATTCGTGTTCCGAGCGCAATATAAGCCTTACGAAGCGCGGGGTTTTGACGAGATTGACCAGCTCTTCGAGTGATCCGAGTCCGAGCAGCCTGCCGTGGTCAAGAATGGCAATTCGCCTGCATAGCCGTTCCGCCTCTTCCATATAATGTGTCGTATAAACAATCGTCAAACCGGTTTGATGGAGAGACTCAAGCAATTCGAAAATGCTTGCTCGCGACTGCGGATCCACACCTACAGTCGGTTCATCGAGCAGAAGCACGCGCGGTTCGCTGAGCAATGCGACTCCGAGATTCAGCCGTCTTTTCATGCCGCCCGAGAATCCCTTAACCCGTGACTTTCTGCGATCTGAAAGACCTGTCAAGGCAAGCACTTTGTCAACCCGCTTATCGAGTTCGCTGCCGGAGAGTCCGCGCAGTTTGCCGAACAGTTCGAGATTACCTTGCGCTGTTAGCATGTCATAGAGGGCGATGTCCTGCGGGACGACGCCCATGGCGAAAGGAATCTGCCAGCGTTCAAGCTTGCTGTCAAGGATTCGCAGCTCACCGGAGTCCGGCGAAAGCAGTCCGCACATGACTCGCATTAGTGTGGTCTTACCGGCACCATTCGGACCGAGCAGACCGAAGAAGTCACCTTGGTGAATTGAGATTGAAACATCCTTAAGCGCTTGCACGTCCGTGAAGCGCTTGGACACATTCCGGACATCTATGGCTGTGTGATTAGCGGCGTTTGCCACCGAGTAATCCTCCAAGAATGCCGCGAATCAGGGAACGTCCCGCTTGCGAAGCGGCGGCACGCGCGGCGGATTTCATAACGGTGGTCATGACATCTTCAGGCTGTCGAGTGGACGCTCTTGTTTTGCGAACCTCTTCTGCGGGTGGAGACGCGGCCGCCTTTTCCGCTTTGTTCTTCAGCATCTCGTAGGCCGATTCACGATCGAGCGATTTCTCATACACGCCCGCCACGACGGAAGTTTGCAGTATTGTGAGACGCTCGTTGGTCTCGATCGGACCAATACGGGAGAACGGCGGCATAACAAATGCGCGCTCGGCGGGGCGCGGCGCACCTTTTTCATCCAGGAAGCTCACGATGGCCTCGCCGATACCCAGTTCGGGAATCGCCTTATCAAGATCGAGTCCGGGGTTGGCGCGAAATGTTTCTGCAGCAGCTCTGAGTTTCTTCTGTTCATTTGGAGTAAACGCACGCAGCGCATGCTGCACACGGTTTCCGAGCTGGCTCAGGACTTTTTCGGGAATATCGAGCGGATGCTGAGTGACAAAGAAAACACCGACGCCTTTTGACCGGATAAGTCGGACAACCTGCTCGATCTTGTCGAGAAGCGCATCGGGGGCGTCGTCGAACAAAAGGTGGGCTTCATCAAAAAAGAAAACTAGTTTCGGTTTCTCGACGTCGCCGACTTCGGGCAGTTGTTCGAATAATTCGGAGAGCATCCAGAGCAGGAAAGTAGCATAAACTTTGGGTGAACGAACGAGCTGTTCGGCATGCAGAATATTGATTATTCCGTTGCCGCTGCTGTCAGTTTGCAGCAGGTCGCCTAACTCAAACGCGGGTTCGCCGAAGAATCGGTCACCACCCTGCTCTTCAAGTGTTAGCAGGGCACGCTGAATTGCCCCGATGCTGGCAGGCGACACGTTTCCGTATTGGGTGGTGAGCTCTTTTCTCAAATCGGCGACGTGCGCGAGCATCGCTCTAAGATCCTTTAGGTCAAGGATGAGCAGACCCTCATCGTCGGCGTAGCTGAACACAATTTGCAGTACGCCGGCTTGAGTTTCATTCAGATTCAGCAATCGCGAGAGCAGCAGCGGGCCCATTTCGGAGATAGTGGTGCGCACCGGATGGCCTTTCTGCCCGAAGACGTCCCAAAGCACACAGGAGTTCGCGCTGAAGGCATGTTGTTTGATGCCAAGTATATCGAGCCGTTTCTGGAATTTCTCGGAGGATTGACCGGATGCTGCGACACCTGCCAGATCTCCTTTGATGTCGGCGGCAAACACGGGAATTCCGGCACGTGACAGGCGCTCGGCGATGACTTGAAGCGTCACGGTTTTGCCTGTACCGGTGGCTCCGGTGACAAGTCCGTGGCGGTTCAGCATTTTAGGCAGGACAGAAATTTCCTGACCGTTTGTGATAGCAATGGGAAGCATTGAATAGGGTGTGCTAATCTTCAGTTTCTACGTCGCCGGAGCCCATGCTGAATCCGCCGGGGATTGCGGATTCCCAGACACGTTTACCAGTTTGGTCAATATAGCCCCACTTGCCTCCGGGCCATGTGACACGGGCTAAGCCGCCTTGAAATTCTTCGGCGACATGGTGCTCGATATTAATAACCAGTTTGTTGTCATGATTGATATATCCCCAGCCGTTCCCGACTCGAACCGCGGCGAGACCTTCGCTAAAATCATAGGCAGCATCATAGGTGGGAGGAATAACCATCTTTCCGGTGCGGTCAATGAATCCCCACTTTCCATCCAGTTCGAAGCGCATGAGGCCTTCGCTTGCGGTTTTGCAATGCAGTGTTTGCAGGCGGAATTTGACATCACCTTTGCGGTCAATCAACGCATAGTCCGCATGCGGCGGAAGTCCGATACGAACGAGGCTGTGTCCATCAACGAATTTGTCCGCCCAGACATAATTGGGTGCCAAGACCCAATTGCCGGTGGTGTCAATGAATCCCCATTTATTTTCGTACTCCACCGCGGCAAGACCTTCGGAAAACTCATGTGCATTAGAGAACTTGTGAGGAATGACTTTCTGGCCTGTGACGCTGACGTAACCGAACTTCTTTGTTGAATCAGGAACAGCGGCCAAACCCTCGGAAACCGCTTGAGCGAGTTTTGAGAATTGAGGTTGCACGACAAACTTTCCGGTCTTATCAATGTAGCCAAACTTCCGGTTGACTCGAACTGCCGCCAACCCGGACTTGAAATCTCGCGCGCGTTCGAATTGCGGTTCAATGACAACCTTGCCGGTCGCGTCAATGTATCCCCATTTATCTCCTTTTCGGAAGCGGGCCATTCCGTCAGAGAATTTCATGGCCATGTCAAAATCCGCGGAAACCACAGTCTTGCCGTTTACATCAAGATAGCCCCACTTTCCGGCTTCGGTGCCGTACGGATACAGACTTGCCTGTGACTCTGACTTTCCTGTAACTTCAGTCTTTTCAATATTCTTTGGTGGTGAAGTATCTTTGTCTTTGTTTTTACAAGAGATAATAAACGCGCTCAGGGAAAACACTAAGACAGCACCGACTCGTGCAATAAATGACATGTTCATAAGACTCCGGTTTGGTTAAGCCAATTTGCGGATAAAGAAGCCAGTTGTCAAGTAAGTCGCCAGATGAGACGGGGAGGCATGAGGGTCAGTGTCGCTTAAAATCGATATGTAAAATACGACAATTTATAGCAACTTTACGTAGGACTTACACTTACGGGTTGTCAGAAATTTCATTCAAATGCAATGATTTCTTGGCAGCCTAATGTATTCTTGATTTGATATAAGTAGATTGAATATAGAGAAGATAGTAACCCAAATCCAAGAAAGTGCAGGGAGCCTATGAAGAAGATTTTGATTTTGTTGTGCTGTGTTGCGCTGGCCGTAAGTACGGCTTTCGCGACCGAAGGGACTGTTGAAACTCAGAAGAAACTGGATGTTAAGAATTCGACTCCAGGGATTCGAGATTTTTCAGCTATGTCTGATCTTGAGCTTGAGCAGATAATTGCAATCCTGAAGCTCGAAGGCAAGTCTCTGTCAGAGGATGCCACTTTTGCAGAGTGGGAGCGGCGGATGGCTTTTAAGTCCACCCGCGGAGAACAAGATCGACTGGACAACGGCACCGACGGGTGCCCCGGAACGGTGATTGCCGGTTTGCCTTATACGGACAGTGGTACAACGACGGGAGCTGCCAATGATTTCGCATGTGATGGGAATATTGCCCCGGACGTTGTTTACAGCTACACTCCAGCGGTGAATCAGACGGTAGTTATCACTGTTTGCAACTACTACAGCTATGATACGAGACTTGAGCTTTTGGAAGGCAGTTGCCCGGGGGTGTCCATTGCGTGTAATGACGACTGGTGCGGCCTGGGGTCCTACATTACCGCCAACTTGACCGGCGGCATGACGTATCAGATTATTGTTGACGGTTACTACAGTGGCTCGGGCGATTTTCAACTCGACGTTTACGAATACACACCGCCTGTGGTTGGCCGTTGCTGTTACAACAACAACGTGTATTGCGTGGACAATATCACTCAGAATGATTGTATCACGTTCTATAATGGCGTGTGGGACCAAGGATTGGACTGCAGTTCTGCTTGCCCGCCGCCGCCGCCACCACCCGGCGCACTTCGCGTAATCACCGTTCCTGTGCCGTCCGGTTTGGGTGTATCTATCTCGGCCGATTGCCGCGGTGATTTGTACTACACGAACTATGGCGAAGGCGTCCTTCACCGTATGGATGATTTCGGCAACCTCATTAGCTCAACGCCGATTCTGGACGCCAGCGGCGCGCAGCGTTTCATCGACGAATTAGGTTGGGACGAGAGCCGCCAAGTATTCTGGGGCGGCGAATTGAGCACCAACGCAATTTGGACAGTTGACCGGAATGGTTTGGCGACTTATCAGTTCGCAGGACAGTCGGGCATTGGCTTGACCGACGGTTGTGACTATGACGGTACGGACGGCACGATTTGGCATTCAACGGACGTAAGCTCGGATATTGCTCACTTCTCTTCAACAGGTTTGCTGCTCGGTAGCTTGACCTTGCTGGATGAGAACGGCAATCCCGAAGGAGCTATTTCCGGTGTTGAGATGGGCGCAGGCGGAACGATCTGGGCAGGAAACAGCCCGATTGACGATGTTCGCCGCTGTGACAAGACCACCGGCGTCTTCGTGAGCCGTTTTGATGCAGGTCAGGTTCGCTGCGAAGGTATGGAGTGCGACGCTATCAACTTTGCTCCGCAGACGGTACTGTGGGTGAAGGACGCTTATAATAACACGGTTACGGCATTTGAAATAGAGGCCGGAACCTGCGTTTGCGCAGAACTTCCTGACACCTGCCAGTTCCCATACGAAGAAGTTGATCATGGTGATTTGAGTGCCTGCAACTATCCGACATTGGTAAACAATCCTGCCCACGGATTGTCAGGAGTCGCCTGGCTTGGACAGCAGATTGACGGCGAACCGTCGCCGGATTATTTGAATCAGGATCAGCTTCCTGAAGACGACGGCGTGTTCTTTGTTGGACTGCCGTGGACTCCCTGCACGATTGAAGACCTTCGCGTGGTTGTTACGGCAGGTCCTGAGTACGGACGCTATGCCGAGTGCGGCGGCCGCTTGTACCTGAACGCTTGGAAGGACGGCAACTACGACGGCGACTTCTGCGACGAACTCGAATGCGGTCCGGCAGTTGCCAGCGAATGGATTATTCATGACGTGTTGGTCACACCGGGCGCCCACTCGTTCTCGGTGCTTGATCCGGGCGTTCTGGATCTTGGCGTATATGATGGCGTATTCCGCTTCCGTTTGACTTCGACACCTGTTGGCCGATTTGGTTTCGGTCAGGCAGTAGTCGGCGCTTGCACGGATCAGTGCGGAACATTTGCTTTTGACTTCCTTGGCGAAGTTGAAGACTATATCATTCCGGATGGACAGTTGGATGTCGAGTTGTCCAGCTTTGAACTAGTTCCGGGCAATGGCCGGGTAACGATGAACTGGACCACCGCCAGCGAAACGGACAATCATCACTTTGTCGTGCTTCGTGACGGTGCTCAGATGGTTGAAGTTGCCTCACGCGGCAATTCGGCTTCCGGATTTGACTATTCGTGGGTTGACGCGAATGTGGAAAATGGTTCCTCGTACAGCTATTCACTGGTGGCAGTTGACGTGAACGGTGCGCAGGAAGTTCTGGCATCCGAATCGGCGACTCCTCGTGCTGAGAGCGGCGTCGTGACCAACTACGCATTGCATCAGAATTATCCGAACCCGTTCAACCCGACGACAACGATTCGCTATGATCTGCTTGAAGCAGGCCAGACGACCTTGAAGGTTTACAACGTTCAGGGCCGCGAAGTGGCAACACTTGTGAACGGCGTCCAGTCGGCTGGAACGCACCATGTCACGTTTGAAGCGTCGGGTCTGCCGTCGGGCGTGTACATGTACCGTTTGGAGGCAAACGGCTTCTCCGCTGAGAACAAGATGCTTCTTCTGAAGTAATTCGTTCGCATCTTGCGAAAAATCAAGCAGGCCGGTCCGAAAGGACCGGCCTGCTTTTATTTAAAAAGTTGTTTCGTGACCGTCCGAGCACTTGACCTCTCGAATTCATTTTATTAGTTTCTGGGAGCTGACACTGGCATTGCAGCGGCAGTCCATCTCGCATCATCTTCAGTTTCGTCCCTCCGTCAGCCGTAACCACGGCTCCGCACTTCCCACTTTGCGCGTTTTCCAGAGCCGTCCGATTGTGAAACTTATCACTATCAGACGGAGATACACGCATGCACATTGTTTACTTGTTTACCATTCTGGGGTTGATGACCCAGTATGCGATTGGCCAGACTTTTGAAGAAGTCGGTCTTTCGCTGGGAGTCACTGCGACGTACGACAATCCCGGACAGTTCGGGGGCGGCTGCGCAATAGAGGATATCAACGGCGACGGCCTCATGGATATTCTTGCGGCATCGGGCACCGGCCATCCGCTGATGATCTATCTGCGCACCGGCAACGAGTACACACTCGACGCGGGGCTTGGCTGCGGTATCACGAGCGCGGCGCAAACATCTCAGATTCTGTTTGGTGATTATGATAACGACGGTCACCGAGACGTGTTTGTCGGGAATTGGGGGTCGGAGAATTTGTTGTTCCGTTCGAACGGAAACGGCACATATTCCGATGTTACGTCATTTACCGGAGTTGATGGCGGCAGCGCACAGACATCCGCCGCATGCTGGCTTGATTACAATAACGACGGCTGGCTTGATTTGTATGTGACAAACTATGACATTTCGTCCGCCGGCAGACCGGACTACCGGAACGTACTCTATCGAAACAACGAGGGCGTAAACTTCACGGATGTAACAGAGCAGGCCGGAGTGGCGGATAGCGCAGACCGAGCACCGCTGGCAGTCATTTCATTTGACTTTGATAATGATTTGGATGCGGACATCTATATTGCAAATGACCGTAATCAGCGCGGAACTCTGTTTCGGAATAACGGAGACGGAACATTCAGCGACGCGGGAGATGAAACCGGTATAGAGCCGAGGATGTTCGGAATGGGTTGCGCGATATCGGATTTGAACCACGACGGCTGGTGGGACTTGTATGTGACCAATGATCCAATAGGAAACCTACTCTTTGAAAGCAATGGCGACGGCACTTGGGAAGAAGTCGCGAGTCAACGAGGTGTGACGGTAAACTACGGATGCTGGGGCACGGAATTTCTTGATTTTGACATGGACGGTGACGACGATCTTTATGTCGCGAATATGGCGCCCCCGATGCCTCGTGACTATCTCTTCGAGAATACGGGCAACGGGTATTTCACGGATGTTTCGGTGGCGGAGGGTGTCAACGATCAAGAGATGACGTTTGGATTCGCAAAGGGGGATCTTGACAACGACGGCGACATGGACATGCTGGCATCCAATATCGAGGATCGCCCATATGTCTATCTAAACAGGTCAAGCGGATTCAATTACATCCGGGTTCGCACTCAAGGAGTTCAAACAAACCGGGACGGCGTGGGAGCAAAGGTGGTTGTCTATGCAGGGAGTCTGGTGATGCAGCAGTTTGTCTGCGCCGGACAATCCTATGCTTCATCGAGCGATCCCCGGCTGCTCTTCTCATTAGGCACGCAAAATTATGCCGACAGTATAGTAGTACTCTGGCCGAGCGGCGTGCGTGACACGTGGCGGAACCTGGACGGAAATCGCGATTATGTTCTCGAAGAGGGTGTGTCGCTTGATGTTCCGACTCTACCGCCGTTGACGATAAGTTTTGAATTGAGGCAAAACTATCCGAATCCTTTCAATCCGGTCTCGACGATTGAGTTTCAGTTGAACACGCCGTCCGAGGTGGAGTTAAGTGTTTACAATCCACTTGGACAAAGAGTGGCAACCTTGGTGGACGAGCCGATGTCCGCCGGATTACATCGTGTGCAGTTTGACGGCACAGAGCTGACAAGCGGGAGCTATGTTTACAGATTGACCGCAAACGGTCATTCCCAAAATCGAGTCATGACGCTTCTGAAGTAGAAGTCGACGGTATACAAAGTCAAAGGGCGGCCCAAACGGGTCGCCCTTCGTATTTTTCGTTTTGAGCGGTGTCTAATAGAAGACGATATCCGGCTGAACGGACATTTTGACTTCATGGCCGGGCTGCTCGGCAACTGCGGCAATATCCCGTTCAAACGCACGAACCATTTTCTTGCTGAAAGCATAAGCGCGAGTCAGCGGTTGTTCAGCCGTCGGATACTCGACGTATACGATCCTGTGTGTCATGTAGAAACAGAGAACAAGTCCGATTGAAGAGACAAGGAAGCCAAGCCACAGGAACTCCGTTCCGGCAGATTTGCGGACATCAAAGATTGTTGCAATATCCATTCGTGCGTTCGTGCCGGTGACATCCACAGCCTCAAAGCGGAATTTTCCGAATGACGCCTGATGCCCTTTCATCTGAAGAAACGACCACATAGGCTTACGGAAGCCACTTGGACCTTCAGCAATCAATTCGAGTGCCGGGTTATTGAACTTTGCGCTGGCCGAATATGCGCTTCGGCGGGAATCGAGTTTGAAGTCCGGCAGAAGTCTTCCTGCTGTCAGTTTCACCGTATCACCGGGAACTTCGACCATTTGGTTTTGCTTAAGCTGCAGTCTTTGCAACTCTGCACCGGAGGAATCAAAAACCGCGACAGTCAGTTGATCGTAGGAAGCACTTACACGGGGAGCAGTCGGGTCATAGGAGCTTTGGTAGAGCCGGTAACCGCTTCGGCGCAATGGAGTGTTGACAGAAATCTGCCGTTCATCCACCTTCTCTCCATTTTCGAAAACGGTGACACTGCTTATGTATTGTTTGATATTCCCCGATGCACGCTGAATATCCCAATCATTTTCAATCCACGCTTCCTCCATGGATACAAGTTCGACCTCGTTGTTCTCGTTAAAGCGCTCGATTAACCAAGTTCCGGGGCTGTCCTCCCTGACCAAGCGGCCAAACCACTCGCCGTCGACGAGCACCCATTGGCGCGGTTGAAGGGGATAGAATTCGACGCGGAAGCTGTCAATGCGAACCTCGAAGGGCATATCGTCGACTTCAATAGTGTCACCGGGATATCCGCCGGCGCGGGAATCCTTGTCACCGAAGGAGCCCACCAAGCCGCCGACAGCAAGCAAGAGCAGACCGAGGTGAGTCAATAGCGGACCCCACAGCGCGAGTCTTCCGGACTCTCCCACCCAATACGACTCACTTGAATACCGCTGCGAGAGTTTACTTCTCATTCTCTCCACGAGGGAGTTCGGAGTTTCGGTAGTCGTCAGGAAGATTGGCGCAGTACGATCGTTAATCGAGCGATGATCAAGCTCGGGCTTTTTGCTCCATTGACGCCAAACTATCGGCGTGCGCTCAAGGATGCAGGCAAAAAGCGAAAGCGACAGGATTCCGATGAGTCCTCGATACCACCACGACCGGAACGGGTCGTGCATTTCGAGCATGCGATAGACGAGCTGGCCAAAGGCTGCAGCGGCACCTGACGGCTCTTGCTCCAGCCAACGAGGGTCAACTAATTCACCGCTGAAGAGCGAAGCAAGCGAAAGTACGCCGACGATGATTAGAATCCAGATGGCAAACTTCATAGTGGAGAGCATTGCCCACCATTTAGGTTTGCGGCTGACGTGAGTGCTTGTATTATTGTTGGAATTCATTCGTGAACTTATGCGTAAGCGTGCAAACCGCCGAAGAAGTAGTTGCCGAAGAGTGACAACATCATCATCGCAAACCCGATGAGCGACAGTACAGCGGTGCGCGGTCCCGACCAACCGCGTTGATAGCGGGCATGCAGGAAGGCGCTGTAGAAAAGCCAAATGATAAGGGCGCCGACTTCCTTTGGGTCCCAGCTCCAGAAGCTTCCCCACGCGCTTTCCGCCCAAATCGCGCCGGCGAAGAGCGCACCCAATGTATAGAGCGGATAACCCAACGCAACGGAGCGATAGTTAACCTCATCGAGTAACCTGCCATCGAGGTGCAATTTTCCGGCAACGCGGCCGAAACCGAGAGCAGTATGAAGCAGAAACGCGCCGAGTGTACCAAAGATGAGTGTGACACCGAAGAATTCGAAAATTCTCAGTGGGCTGTCGGAGGTTAACGAAATTTTTCCCCCGCTTAGTAGAATACCACCGGCAAGTGCGCCGAGGAACAGGCCGGAAAATGCAATGGCAGTCCAATAGCGAGTTTCCACGGAAGGTGTGCTTTTGAACAGATAGTTCCAGACGAACCCCGCCGGGACTAGATAGATTCCGAGTAAGACAAGCACGTTCCCGCCGCGCATAGGCGCACCGAATAGCTGCATGGCGGACTGGCTGGCGAATGCATCGCTGACACTTCCAAGCAATGCGATAATGGCAGGAATAAAGATGAGCACTTGCAGAGGGATCTTCATTGAGGGCTTGAAGGTCTTCTGTGCCTCTTCCTCGCTTCTGACCGCCAGCAAGTACACAAAAGAAACAGCAGCCGCGACGGCAAAGGCACCGGCCCCGACTGACGCAAGTGTGACATGGATAATCAGCCATGAGCTGCGCAGCGCAGGCATCAACTGTTGACTTGGATCTTTCGGGAGAAGCGATGCTGCGACCATCAGCATAATGACGACAGGAGAAATCAGCGCGCTGATTATCCAGTTGCGATACCGCCATGTCAGGAATGCGAAACTCACAACCGCCATCCAACTCATTACCGCCATATACTCATACATATTGGACATCGGGAAGTGTCCCTGATAGTCCCAGCGGAGGAAGAAGGCGATGGTTTGCGGGATGAAACCTGCAGCAAAGCTAATGGAACCGATTTTTGTCCAAATCGGTTTGCGGGCGGCAAGCCAAATCGTGAAGGAGATCCAGCCTACTAGATACGCCCAAAAAGCGAACCAGAAAAGTTGTACATCAAGTGAGGGTGTCATACTCACACCTGCTCGGGTTTTGTTGAACGAGACAAAGAAAAAAGTCCGCACACGGCAATGCCGCATGCGGACAGTCTAAAGTCATGCATTTGGGGTAAGGAGGTTTCCCTCCATAAATATGTTGTCGAAGCCGACATAAAGGGTGCGCCTGAGGCGCGATACAATAAACTCTACAGTAATAATTTCGCAAAACGTTTGTGCATAGTCAAGCACAATTAATGCTTATTTGTCACATTGGCTCAAGATTAGCAAATGTGTCGATATCGCCATATTCAGCGATTTCAGCAAATGAGACTAAATTAATCCGATTAAGTGAAGAGGAGTGGCTTTCCCGCTATTTCGCCGGACGGGCAACTCCGGTCGGCAACGGAGTCGAAGTTTCAAGTTCACCTCTGTGACAGGCCACGCAGGCTTGGTCGAATCCATGGTCGCGAGCCTCCGGCTCGTGACACTTGACACACAGCTGCCGCTCAATCGTACCAGAAGAATAAGGCGACGGAAGTGGAAAAGAACCAGAGACCACACCGTCCATCCTCAAGTTTAACACCCTGAAGTCCCACCTACCCAAGTCGACGGCGCTTGACCCGTGCGCACGGTGGCACGTGATGCAGGCAATTTCACTTCGCTTGTCAGGACCGTTCGTGGAAGTAGTAGTTATCGAAAGGCTTTGAAACGGCACTTGTGGAATGTACGCATTCAGAGGCGTTCCTCCAGTAGGATCACCAGTTCCATTGTAACGGTCATAAGAAGTCATGACATCCGCGCCGAGCGTGCCACGGACTGGGTGAGCGAATCCAAATGCCTGATTCTCGTGAAAGAATCCGTGACAATTCGCGCACCAATTTGTCCAACCGCTTCGATAGGCGGTGTGATTGGCTCGCGACTCAGCCGCACCGTTCAACGGCAAACCATCAGCTTGAGGAGCAGGATACATGAAATAGAAATCGCCTGCTTGAACGTGTCCGGCACCCCAGAGCATTCTAAAGTTTTCATTGCCATGAGGATCGTGGCAGCTCGTGCAACCGAGTGAGGCCGACGGATATGTTCCACCGGGAGCAACGTTATTCAGGGGGTCTTGAAACACACCATTCGAGAGCGCAATGCAGTTATGAATCCCGTGGCTGCCGGCAAGCGGATGCATTGCGCCATCCGGACCATCATTTAAATTGGGAGCCGTACCGAAAATGAAATTGCCTCCGCCCCGCTCCGGCGCCGGAGTCAGTGGATTCACCGACCAGACCGCACCGTTTTCGCTTGAGTGGCAACTGAGACACAAGTCCGTTGGGGTCTCGCTGAGCAACAAGAAGTTGTTCTCGATTGTCGGGGGAACTTCGAACCCTTCAGAACCCCGATGCATGATGTGGCACATTGAGCAGCTCGCAACGCCACCGTCATGGAATGCCAAGAGGTCATTCGGAAAAACTCCAATGCATATGCTCGACCAAATTGCCAAACCTGTCAGTTTAATCGTTGTCATGTCTATTCCGGCGTGGCCGCCTGCGTGAATTTGTAACCCGCCGCATACACCGTATGCAGATGACGCGGGCTTCGCGGGTCAGGCTCGAAAAACTTTCTTAGGCGTACAATCAAATTGTCGATTGTTCTTGTCGAAGGATAGCGGTCATAACCCCAAACCTTTTCAATAATCTCGTCACGCGAGACCACATTTCCTTCGCGTTCTGCAAGCAGTTTGAGAATCATGCATTCCTTCTGGGTGAGGCTGATCCTTCCCTGGGGTGTATCTGCCGAATAAGCGGAGAGATCAACTTTACAATTTCCGAAGGCAAGGAGATTCCCTTGCTCGGGAGGCTTTCGATACCATTCGTTGCGACGAAACATCGCGCGGATGCGGACAATGAGTTCGCGGATGCTGAACGGTTTGGTGATGTAGTCATCTCCACCAAGTTCCAGACCTCTAACACGTGCGTCATCGCTGTCGCGTGCGGTCAGGAAAAGTATTGGGATGTGAATTCCCTTTGCGCGAACCGTTTCACATACGTCAAATCCGCTGGCACCCGGAAGCATGACATCAAGCAGTACCAGATCATGGTTTCCGCTTTCGATTTCGCGAATAGCTGTCCATCCATCCGCCGCATGATGCGTTTCAAACCCCTCTGCTTCAAGATTGAGCTTCAGTCCGGCAGCAATATGCTGCTCATCCTCCACGATCAGAATCCGTTCAGGCACTTTGAGTATCCTTAAGAGCGGGAATTGTGACGATGAATTGTGATCCCTTCCCCGGACCAGGACTTCGTGCCGCAACAGTTCCGCTCATGGAGGTGACGATTTCCCGCACCAGGTACAAACCCAGTCCGACACCTTGAGCCTTGCGAGTATCTTCGTTCCCGATACGGTAGAAGCGGTCAAAAATACGCGATGCTTCGTCCGGATTAAACCCCTGTCCTTCGTCACTCACGGTTAACTCGATTTTGCCGTCCCGATGTGAAAGGAAAACATCTATCATACCGCCATCTGGAGAATACTTCACTGCGTTGTCAACCAGATTTTTTACGACAAGCTGCCAGCGGCGCGGATCAGCCATCGCCATTAACCCGAACTCCGTGTCCACATTCAAGCGATGTTTACCCGCAAATTCGATTCTGTGCGAGAGCTCTGTGACCGCTCGAACCGTCTCCTCGCTAATATCAGTCTTTTCCAGGGGGAGCGAAGAGCCGGGCGAGAGAACTTTTTGCGCCTGAAGCAAACGGTCGATCAAATCGTTCAACCGGTCTAGATCGACGGACATCGTCTCAAGAATCTCCAGTCGTTTTGCCGGAGGAAACTCGCGCGCACTCAACGTGTCAACATACATCTTTAGTGAAGTCAAGGGTGTCTTGAGTTCATGAGACATCGCAGCGAGAAAGACGGATTGCCGGTGTTCCATGTCAATTTCCTCACGCAATGTTCTGAGCATGTAGAGCACCCCTATCAGCACAAGAAGGCCAAAGAACGCGCCTTCAGAAATGAACATGCGTGTGCGAGAGTTTACAAATTTGTTCAGTTTCACACGCGCCGTGCTTTTCACCTGAATCATGTTGTCTGACACAACCTCAAGATCGGGAAAGGTTTTGCCAAGCCACTCTTCGAAATTGCCGTCACCGGACGCACGCTGAACATAGGCCACGACGATTTGCTGCTGCCAGTACCCCTCTTGAGTTTCAATCAATCTGCGGCCTTCCTTGGCTTGATAGATAGACCACCAGACAAGCTGCGCCAGCGCAAAGACGGAGATCAGAGCAAAGATGACAAAGTGCCGCCGAAACGGCAGTCTTGGACTTCGCCAGGCATTGCGCAACCAGCCAATCATGTTATCTGCACTATCTCCAATCTATAAGGTTTCGGCGAGCGCCTCCTTCGCAATCTCGATGGTGCGCTCGATTTGAGAATCGGTATGTGCGGTCGAAACGAACCAGCATTCGTAGCTTGAGGGCGGCAGGTGCACACCACGTCTAAGCATCGCATGGAAAAACTTCTTGAAGCGAGCATGGTCGCAGCACTGAGCGTCTGCAAAGTTCTTCACTTCCGTGCCGGTAAAAAACAACGTCATCATTGACCCGACCCGCTGAACCACAGCAGGAATACCGAGTTCGTCGCAAGCTGCGAGCAGACCGGTTTCAAGCCTCGACGCCTTTCTCTCAAGCGTGCGGTAAGCAACTTCGTCAAGCAATACAAGAGTTGCTAATCCGGCTTTCATCGCCAAAGGATTGCCGGAGAGTGTACCAGCTTGATACACCGGGCCTTGTGGCGCGACCAAAGACATCAAATCCTTCCTGCCTCCATACGCGCCAACCGGCAGTCCACCGCCGATAACTTTTCCAAATGTCGCCAGATCGGGCTTCACGTTATAGCGCTCAATCGCGCCGCCTCGTGCAATTCGGAATCCGGTCATCACTTCATCGAAAATCAGCAGAGCGCCAAATTCATCGCACAAAGATCGCAGTCCTGCCAGAAAGCCGTACGCTGGTGGAATGCATCCGACATTTCCTGCGACCGGTTCGACGATGACAGCAGCAACATCCTGTGGTTCCGCTTCGAAGACAGCGCGAACCGAATACAAATCGTTGATCGTTGCACAGCGCGTGTCCTTTGCCGCGCCCGGCGTAACACCCGGGCTGTCAGGAAGACCAAAGGTCGCGGCCCCCGAACCTGCTTGAACGAGGAACGAGTCGGCATGGCCATGATAGCCGCCGGAGAACTTAATGATGACATTTCGCTTTGTGGCGGCGCGGGCAAGGCGCACCGCGCTCATCGTTGCCTCAGTACCGCTGTTCACGAATCGCACCATTTCAAGTCCAGGAACTCTGGTAATGATTTCCTCGGCAAGGCTGATTTCAGGTGTTGAAGGTGCACCAAAGCTGAAACCGACTTCCACGGCGAGGTGCATGGCCTCCACCACGGAGGGTTCCCGATGCCCGACAATCATTGGTCCCCAGCTTCCAATGTAATCAATATACTCGTTTCCGTCAACGTCCACCAGAACGGCACCTTCCGCATAAGCAATAACAGGCGGTTGACCACCTACCGACTTGAAGGCACGGACAGGAGAATTGACCCCGCCGGGCAGGACTTTGCGTGCGCGTTCAAACCAAGAGCGGGAAATCGTGGTGGATCTATCCAAATCACTGTTTACTGTGGCTGGTTCATTCATGATTGCTCTCCTGAAGCCATTCCGCCGCCTCGGCGGCATAGTAAGTTAAGACGAAGTCAGCCCCGGCTCGTTTGAAGGCCAGAAGTGATTCGAGTACAACACGTTTTCGGTCAATCCAACCGCGCTCAGCCGCCGCTTCGATCATTGCATATTCGCCCGAAACTTGGTATGCGGCGGTGACACGGTTGTACAGCGCTTTAACGGTGTGCAGAATGTCAAGATAGGCAATACCTGGTTTGACCATGATCATGTCGGCACCCTCCTCCAAGTCAAGTTCCACCTCTCGCAGGGCCTCCTGCGAATTGGCAGGATCCATTTGATATCCCCGGCGGTCACCGAACTGAGGTGCAGAGTCCACTGCGATGCGGAAAGGGCCATAGTAGGCGGACGCATATTTCACGGAATAGGACAAGATTGGAATGTGCTCGAATCCACCATCATCAAGAGCGTTTCGAATGGCAGCAACACGGCCGTCCATCATGTCCGACGGAGCAACGATGTCCGCACCTGCACGTGCGTGACTCAATGCGGTCTTTGCCAGCAACTCAAGCGTTCTGTCGTTGTCAACATCGCCTTCGAATACGGCTCCGCAGTGCCCATGACTTGTATATTCACAGAGACATACATCGGTTATGACGAGCAGCTCTGGCACCGACTTCTTGATTGCACGGACGGCGGCTTGTACCTCGGCGTGATCATCGTATGCTTGACAACCGATCTCGTCCTTGTGAGTCGGAATTCCGAACAGAATGACGCCCGGTACGCCAGCCTTGCTGCAGCGCTCCGCCGCTTCAACGACGCGGTCAACCGACCAGTGAAACTGTCCGGGCAGGCTGGAGATCTCCAGTTTAATGTTCCTGCCGGGTACGACAAACAGAGGTTGAATGAAATCGGACGGCGCAAGACGATTTTCGCGCACCAGCCTGCGCAGATTTTCGGTTCGACGCAGCCGTCGAGGGCGGTCAATGGGAAAGCTCATGGTTCAATTTTTCGAGTATCTCGTCAATTGCGCGCTGGTCTTTTCCAGCAAAGGCAACTGTAACGGCGCGCGCAAGGGTAAGGTCATTGCCATCAGCGGCGGCGCGGCGCATGTTGGCAATGATAAGACTCGTGACTTTCTTCATCATCGAGCGCGAGAATTTTTCAACTTCTTCCCGGTCCTCCGGCCGGAAGTGGCGGGCTTGTTGCTCGACTTCGTTCGCACGTATACTTTCGAGAGCGGCTTGAAGCTGTTGGATGCTCGGCGCAATCCGGTTTTCCTTGTACCACTCGGAGAAGATTGCAACTTCCTTTTCGACCAACTCTTCCGCTCGAACGGCTTCTTTGTGACGTGCCTTCAAGTTTGCCGCAACCAAGTCCTGAAAGTCGTCAACAGTGTATACATAGACGTCATCGAATTCTGCAAACCGACTCTCTACATCACGCGGTACTGCCAAGTCAAGAAACAGCAAAGGACGGCGACGGCTTTTCAGCGCAGAACTGCTCGCTTCGCATCGGATAATCGGCTCTGGAGACGAGGTTGCACTAACAACGAGATCTGCCCACGCGATGTCTTCAGCCGCAGGCGGAAAGTTCGTAATCTGTGCACCAATCTGTTCGGCCAACTCAGCCGCATGCGCGGCTGTCCGATTACTTACTCTCCAACTACAGACACCCGCATCGACAAGGTATTTTGCCGCAAGTCTGGATGTTTCACCGGCACCAACAAGCAAAATGTTTTTTTCCGAAAGTTTTGAAAACAAGCGCTGAGCCACTTCAATCGCCGCATACGCGACTGAAACGGCGCCTTGCGAAATGGCGGTGCGAGTTCTCACCTGCTTTCCGCAGAATATGGCCTGAGTAAATAACTTATTCAAAATACCACTCGTGCAGGCCAATTCCAAGGCGGTGGAGTAGGCATTCTTCACTTGTGCAAGGATCTGTATCTCGCCAAGCATTTGCGAATCCAAGCCAGACGCAACTCGAAACAGATGCTTCACAGCCGCGGCGTCACGATGCACATAAGCGACTTCACACTCATGACCATCAAGACCAAAGATATCAGCATAAAGTGACCGGAGTTCCGTTTCGTCAAAATGAAACGTTGGCGAAAGGTAAAGTTCGGCACGGTTACAGGTTGAGAGAATTGCCGCACCTTCCACATTTGAGTGCCGCACAAGGCGATCAAGAATGGCCGGCATGGCATCCGGAGCGATAGCAGCCCTCTCTCGCAGTGACATCGGTGCATTGCGATGGTTCAGTCCAATCATCTCCAGTTTCATGACTGTCCTCCAAAATAAATCTGAAGAACAGAGCCTGCAATGATGAGAAGGAAGAGGACAGACGCAGCAACAGCAAGGCGCGCCCTTTTGTGGTCACCCAGCCATTGAAGTTTCTCAGACAGCGCCAGAAATGAGGAGATTATCCACAGGCCGAACATTTCGTGTAAATGCCGGAATGAATTTGGACTTCCCGCGTTTTCAACAAACATGAAGAGCACGGCTGTTACAAAGCTGACCGTAATTAGGAGCCATCCGTGATATACGGCCACTGTGCGCAGCTTATGCATTACATCCATGGATGGCAACGTGGAGAACAACCGACCAAACTTCCGGCCAACAAGCTCACGCCGCAGAATGAGCGAACCAGCCCCGTACACACCGCTTCCGAGTAGCATGGCGATACCAGCCATTGACATGAAGATGTGTATTGCACTCCACGCCGAGTGAAGAGTGTCGGGTGCAGTCGTGTGACGAAGACCGCCTGCGATGCCGATCATGAGGAGGAGGACGACTGTTAATAGCGGAAGGATCACGAGCATTCGCTGTGACACCCGACGTTCCACAAGCGACTGGTCCATCCAAATCAGGAATCCAAGAAATATGCTGATCTGACCGGCAGTAAGAATGGGAATTTGTCGTTGTTCGGCCGTAAGCAGAACCAGCCAAAACGCGTAGACGGCCAACGTGATCCAGCCGATACGACGCGTCATTCGCTCCAGCAGTTCATCCGGTCTGTGATAGAGCGTCAACCAGAGCGCTGCCTGTCCACCAAACAGGAGCAGCATAATTGCAGGCAAGAGCGTGTAGATCAGCATCCTAGTTAAACCTCCACACATCAAGCAGTCTGTCTGCAATTCGAAACGCGTCTTTCATGCAAGCGTTCACCGACACGCCTCTGTAGGAGGCACCGGTAAAAAGAAGTCCTGGCAACTGTTTCTCAAGCAGATCAATTTCCCGAACCCGCTCCAAATGGCCGCGTGTGTACTGTGCTATGCCTTTCTCGTGCCGAATCAGTTTCCGAAATACGGGTTCACTCTTGGTGTCGAAGAGCCGCTTGTGCTCATTGCTTACGATTGATTCCAACTCCACGTCTGTAAGTGTCGAAATCATCGGGTCATGTGCACCACCCACCATCGTCCGCAGCAGGTGCGTACCTGGCGGAGTTTGGTTCGGGAAGATTGCATCGCACCAGAGCGAGCCAAGTGCACGGAAATCTTCACCACGTGGAATCAACACACCAAAGCCGTCAAGTGGATGGCCAACATCTTCAAGTTTATGGCCATGCGCCACAACATCAACCGGCGCAAAAGGTATTTCCCGCAAACACTCGGCGGCATTGTAGGACACACCCGACACAAGTTTTGCCGCCGCATAAGATGGGCACGCTACAACAACGGCATCGGCCTGAAATGTGCGTTCATGGGAAACCACTTCATACATTTCGCCTCGTACCCGGATCTCACAGGCGGGCGCGTTCGTTATGATGTTGTTCCGCAATTCGGACGCAAGCGTTGCCGTAAGCTCGCCCATCCCGTTTACAAAAGTGGTAAGAGTTGCAGCGGTTCCGGCGGGGCCGCCTGTGTCTGCGCCGTTTCGGCGTGCCGCGCGTTTCTTTGCAATCATTGCCCTCACGAGTCCGCCATACTCAACTTCCATTTCAACCATTTTGGGGAATACCGCACGCAATGACAATTCCCGTGCATTCCCAGCAAAAATCCCGGACACCATGGGATCAATCATGTATTGCGCGAATGACTCACCGAGCCTTCGCTTTGCGAAGTCATAAACGGTCTCGTCCGCTCCGTTACGTTTGGCCGGGATTACAGGCTCGCAGGCCATTCGAAGTTTCGCGCTTGCCGGAAGTATGTCAGACGTCAGGAATGCACGCGGACTGAGCGGCACTTCGCGCATGCTCCCATGATGATAGATGTAGCGCTTTTCGGCATGTTTCGAGGCTTTAACCAAGCGGCTTGTCAGTCCGAGGCGCGAAACAATATCAAGTGTGGCTGGTTCGTTGTCAAGGAATCCGTTTGGACCCCATTCGCATGTGAATCCGTCGACTTTTTCCGTTCGCGTGGAGCCGCCTACTTCGGGTTTTGATTCAAGCACTGTGAGGGCAGGGTCATAACCGCGCTCATTAGCAAGTGAACGAATCAGGTAGGCGGACGCAAGTCCGGCCACTCCCCCGCCGATTACGATTACGCTCGGACGCAAGGTTTCAGCAGCATTCCGCATAACACTTCTCCTGCCAGACGTCTATCAGCGCCTTGGCAAATTCAGGGTCATCATTGAATACACGTGCGCGCACATACTTCTTTGCCCCGTGCTTTCCCGCGAGGTGTTTGGCAACATCATCAAGATCGTACAGGGTTTCAAGGCAATCTGCAACAAAACTGAGTGGCATCATCACTATCGGGGCGGAACTCTTTGACCATTCTTCGAGCACGTCTTCCATGTAAGGCTTCGTCCACTCGAGCGGACCGACTTTGCTCTGGAACGCAACCGTCCACTCTGTGCTTGCCGGCAAGAGTGAGCATAGTTTTTGTGCCGACATTCGAACACGCTCAGGGTAGTCGTCACCCCGGTTCACGTAGATTTGAGGGATTCCGTGTGCAACAAACATTACGCGCGCACCGTTCCCGGCTTCTAAGACTGCGTTACTGAGGTATGTTCCCCACAGCTCCAGTATTTGTGTTTCCTGTCCCCAATCTTCAATATACTCGTACAGCAGTTTCGTTCGTTGAGCCGACCGCTTGACTTCTTTCATGACTGATCCCGTCATCGTATGAGTGTAATGCGGAAACAGCGGCAGCACATGAACCTTTTCCACACCTTTGGAGGACAGGACACTCATCGTGTCGTGTATAGACGGGGACATGTATCGAAACGCCCAAGCAACATCCATATCTATTCCACGTGTATTCAGTTCGCGCAGAATGTTCTGCCTGAGCGCTTCGGACCAATGAAAAAGCGGGCTGTATCCACCTAATGCCTCATAGCGGTCTGCGACTTCCTCTTTTCGCTTCATCGCAATCAGACTTGCAAGCGGTTTGCGGATGAATGCGGGCAAATCAATAATTGCCGGATCGCTGAAAATCTCCCGCAGATAGGGCTCGACATCATTCCGTCTGGAAGGTCCACCCATGTTTACAAGTAGTATGGCTTCTTTCATATCGATGCCCTACACCGTTCTTGAAAACAGAACATTGGACTGCTCTCTGAGGTATCTGTCAAACGGCATTGCAAGGTTCCTTACGAACAGTTGGCCTAGCTGTGTAACGTGATAACCGGAGCCGTTCTTCGTAACCAAACCAAGTGGTTCAAACGAACCAACACAGCCCATGGCGTTCTTCATGCGAGCGAAGAAGTCTTCATCGTTGACTTCCGCCGCGTCCGGCACATGCACTTCAAGATTGCACATGAGGTGATTGATAATCTGCTTTGTGACACGGTCGTCCGCGCTTAGCTCGTGACCGCGTTCCAAGGGCAGATGTCCTTGCTCAATCGCCGCTGCATAAACTTCCGGTGACGATATGTTTTGTGCGAATAGATCTGTAAACTCGCTGATGCCTGAACATCCCAATCCGAGCAATTCCAAGCCGCGTGTTGTAGTGTATCCCATGAAGTTGCGCCATAATCTGCCTTCATCCTGCGCAACCGCAAGGTCATCTTCCGGCAGCGCAAAATGGTCCATACCTATTCCGACGTACCCTTCTGCGCCGAAGATGCGGTGTGCATCGAACAGCATCCCCAGCCGATCACGGGACGTTGGCAGATCTTCTTCATGAATTGCCTGCTGATGCTTCATTCTGGCCGGAAGGTGCGCATACCCAAAGCAGGCAAGCCGGTCGGGTCTAAGTGAAGCCACGGCTTGCACCGTGTCTTTCCAAGTCCGGCGCGTCTGCATCGGCAGGCCGTATATGAGATCAATATTGACACTCAGGAAACCGCGCGAGCGCGCTCGCTCTATAAATTCACTGATCTCGAGGAACGTGTACTCACGCCGTACTGCGTGCTGGACATCGGCATTCAAATCCTGCAGGCCGGCAGATATTCGAGTGAAACCCCGTTCAGCCAGCAAGTCGAGATGCTCATCCGTTGTAACTCGCGGGTCAACCTCAATCGAGCGATCTGAACTCTCTGCCCCTGGAATTCTCTCAATTACCAAGTCAAGCAGCTTTGCCAGCCGCGATACCGGCACGTAAGTCGGTGTACCGCCGCCAAGGTGCAGTTGACTGTGCGTCAACGGATGCTTGAATTCGTCGGTTACCTTCCTGACCTCGGTTTCCAATGCATCCATGTATCTATGGATGCGCGCTTCATCATGCGTAATGTGTGCATTGCAGCCGCAGTACAGGCAGCGCTGGCGGCAGAACGGCAAATGCACATACACGGCTATCGCCTTGCCTTCCTTTCCAAGTCTGCGCAGCGAATTGGTGTAAGCCTCGCGATTGAGCGGAGCCTTCCATACCGGCACTGTTGGATATGACGTGTAGCGCGGACCTCGTGTGTCAAGCTCCTCAACCATCGCAAAGAGCTGATCTTCAGGAATGTCTATCCAGTTTGTCTTTATCATCTCGATGCTCCCCTGATTTCATCGAGGAGCACCTCAACGTGGTGAATCGGCGTATCGGGAAGAATCCCGTGACCGAGATTAAAAATGAATCCGCGATGTCCTGCCTCATTGAGGATCGATCGGGCGCTTGTGCGAATGGTGTGTTCGTCCGTAAGCAGCAGCACAGGGTCAAGATTACCTTGCAGTGCGGTGTCATGTCCGAACCGCTGCCGGGCTTGAGAAATGCTCATTCTCCAGTCCAAGCCATAGACACTTGCACCGGTTTCAGTGGTTGACTGTAAGTGCATTCCGTTGAGGACAAAGTAAATCAAAGGAACGTCAAGAGAATTCAATTCAGAGAATACTCGCTGCAGCACCGGAAGATTGACCGCTCTGTATTCATTGTCTGTAAGAATTCCGCCCCATGTGTCAAACAGCTGAATTGCGTCTGCACCCGATTCGACCATGGCCTTCATGTACTCGATTGTCATGTCCGCGAGTTTTTCGAGCAGGATTGAAAAGCTCTGCGGATCGCTGTACATCATCTTCTTGGTATGCCGGAAAGGATCCGGTTTCCCGCCTTCGATCAAGTACGTCGCCAATGTAAACGGTGCGCCGGCGAAGCCGATTAGTGCTTTATCAGCACTTAGTTCGCTGCGAATCATTGCCACCGCATCGAGGACATCTGCAAGCTCTTCCCGGGGCTCAAACTCCTTTAGTGCCTCTACATCCCTGCGGCATCTCACTGGCCGGTCGATGACTGGCCCATGTCCGGCATCAAAATGCAACCCTGCTCCAAGGGGAATCGCAGGAATAAGAATGTCGCTGAATAGAATAGCCGCGTCAAAATCAAACCTGCGAATCGGCTGCAGGGTCACTTCGCAGGCCAAGTCAGGTGTCCTGCATACTTTGATGAAGTCATTGTTGGCACGAACGGCAAGGTATTCAGGCAGGTAACGTCCTGCCTGACGCATTAACCACACCGGTGGTATTTCGAGCGTCTCTCCGCGTGCGGCGCGAAGGAACCGATGTGTTTCAACCTCGCCGCTTTTTCTTTGCCGAGCCAGCGTGATGTCAAGCATTCTGCGTCTCCCATTCCATACTATGAATTCCGTGAATCGCCAGCACAATAGAGTGCGGTTCAGTTGATTCTGAACGAACTACTACAGCCTGGCCGGCGTCGTGCAGTGCCCGTTCAGTCGTTTGACCGATTGCAATAGCTCTGAAAGGCCAAGGTGCCGGCAGTGCTTTCTGAAATGCATTGACAGCCGAAGGTGCGTAAAAGATCACTGCGTCGGGTTCAACACTTGCGGACAATGCCAACCTGATTGTATCCGGATCCACTTCTACCGTGCGATAGACCGGCAGGGGATGAACATTTAGTCCGAATGCGCGGCACCGGTCTGCAAACTCGGGATTGTGCCCGCCGGGGCACGGATAGAGGATCTCCGTGCCGGCGGGCAGCTCTTGACAAAGTAAGTGTGCGAGCGAAGCACCAGACGCATTCTCTGCCACAATGTCAGCATTGCGGCTGAAGAGTTCATGAATCGTGTCGGCAGTTGCTTTGCCGACCGCGGCAAGGCGAGTGTTAAGTGGAAGGATATGTGCCGAAGATTCAAGTGCGCGAAAGAGTCCTCTCACGCCATTGGAGCTTGTAAACGCAATCGTAGAGAATTTATTGATAGGGATATAACCTGGGTGAATGAACTCTGTGCGCGTTACAGGAAGGCACGCGAAGTCAACACCGTCCGACTCGAGCAGATTAATAAGCCGGTCACTCAATTCGGGACTACGGAGAATCAACACGCGCATTCGCATGAGCAGCCCGCCAGTTCGTTGTAGAGTTGATTTGCAAGATCTTCATGTGACTCTCCGCGCACGGTCGCGCGTACAGGTCCGGTACAGGCACTGAACCAGAATCCCTCAAGAACCCACTTGCCATCCTTGCGACAGGCGTGAGCCCCGAGTGGAAGGCCGCAACCACCTCCGAACCGGGCTTGAACTTCCCGCTCAATTCGCGTTGCAATCCAGCTCTCCTCATTGTGAATAGCATTCCTCACAAGCGGAATACGTTCGTCATCAGCGCGCATTTGAATGGCCAGCGCGCCCTGACCAGGCGCGGGAACAAATAGGGAAGGTGGCAGCTTTTGGACATTGAACTCTGTGAGATCGAATCCCAACCTGCGTACACCAGCGCTTGCGAGCAGAATCGCATCAAACTCACCATTGTGCAGTTTTGTAAGTCTTGTTGGCACATTGCCACGCAGGTCCTTTGTCCGAAGATCTGGCCGCAGAGCTTTAATTTGTGCCTCACGACGTACTGCACTTGTTCCGACCAGGGCTTCTTCCGACAGCCAAAAGTCTTCTGCTGGCATGGTAGCGACCTCGCTGCGCATGATAAGCAGGTCGTTGGCCTCTTCGCGAGCAGAGACCGCGGCAAGCACAAGCCCGTCGGGACATTTTGACGGCATATCCTTATATGAGTGAACGGCCACATCGACTCTGCCATCCAAGAGGGCTTCCTCAAGCTCCTTGGTGAAGTATCCGCTGCCTTCAAGCTCTCTAAGGGGCCGGTCTGTGACTCTGTCACCCTGAGTAGAAATGGTTTGAACCTCGATTGACGTGCCGAGAGCCTGTTCAAGATACTTCCTAACCCAATCTGTTTGCGTTCGGGCTAACGCGCTGCCTCTTGTGCCGATTCTCATGTGTCCGTTCCGTTTTTTTCGCTTTCTTTTGGTTCTTAAAGTAACGAACGGAGCACAAATGAGTGTCACGCAATTGTCACGGAAACGTCATGTAGCAAAGTCACAGAAGAGTCTGAAGAGAAGTTGACAAAATTGGTCTGATTTGAGAGTAGCGGAACGGCTTAAATAAACTCATAGACTTAGTGTGAAATTTTTCACAATAGACTGCCGCGGGCGATGCACAAGTCTAAATATGACAAGGAGGTGCAAGTTATCCTGTGCCTCCGTATAATTTCATAAATGCACCATTGTCACTGACCCTTTTCTAATTTTGCAGGTCGGTTTCGCAAGATATAACAATCGGTTAGCCGGAAGAAGTGGGCAAAAAAGTTCACAGGTTGATGTCAACCAGTCACGTTGCGTTTTCTCGTCCTATGTGGTATCTTTGCACCAAGCTTGAGCACGCGAAAGTCCGTGTTAAATCTGATAAATGAAGTAGGATTTCGCGCTCGACTGACTAAAAAAACGGAACTGGGCTGGCGAACGACATCGTCGATCGCGATATGGTCTTAGATAAGGCAATGAGGCCTTGCAAAGAATATAGCACGCTGCACTTGAGGTTCGCGATACGGGCGACTCAAGCTGCTGTTGTGCTTTTTGTTTTTCTTTGCGTCGGAACAAGCGTGGCACAGGAATATGATATATCCTTGTCGCTTCGCTACCCGGCCGGTGACAAGACAAGCCTACTCCCTACCTCTTTATATGTGGATTCGCACACGGGCGACATATACATCACGGACGCGTCCACTTCCCGTATTGCGATTTACGATTCACAGCGCAGGTATAGCTTCGAATTTTCCACCCGCGATCGCGTAAGCAACCCGCAGCAAGTGGCCGTTGATTCCACCGGCAGAGTTTACGTACTGGGTGACACTCGTGAGCATACTTTGGCGGCATTTGACTACAACGGCGACTTTCTGAAGTATCTCGATCTTGAAGCTAACGGTGAGCGGATTGCACCCACAGGAATCGCCATTGACCGCACCGGCAGCTTATACGCACTTTGCGTAGAGCCGCTAAGGGTTTATGTTTATGACATGAACGGAGCGCCGCTGCGGAATTTTCCGATATTAACCGAAGCCGGCGAAGAGACCCGCAATACCCCTTTCATTGGCAACTTTTCAATTCACGCGAACGAGATGCTTGTCACTCTCCCGATAATCGGTCAAGCAGCTCGCGTTGGATTTGACGGTAAGCTGATTCGTATCTTCGGTGTCGCCGGCGGCGGGGTAACAGAACTGAGTTTTCCAATTGCCTGCTGCGTTAATGCGGCCGGCGAGTATATAGTCTTGGACAAGCATCGTCATCTGCTTCAGTACTTCAACGCGGATGGACAGTATGTTCGCGAAGTCGGCGGCGCAGGTCTGATTGAGGGTTGGTTTTTCCACCCCACAAGCCTTGTGTGCTGCGGTGATGGGACTTTGCTGGTCGGACAGACATACCAGAATCGAATACAGTCGGTAGTTTTCCGGAATGCGCCAGTCGTGAGTGGATCATGACCGCGGATGGATACGCCACTTTTAACATATGCCCCTTTATACCAAGACTCAATTCGTAACACATCTCTCTGACGAGATGACTATCTGTACACTAAGGAGGTCTCTAATGAGACGGTCTGTATTGCTAGTACTTGCATTTGCAGCAATGATTTGCCTGCAAGTGAACAGTGCGCTCGCGTTCCATGATGAGGGCGTCGCGTACTGCGCCGGCTGCCATACGATGCACAATACAAATGGCAACGGTGCGCTGATTGATCCGACCGGCACGGGCTATCCGTATTTATTGAAATTTGCGAATGCCACGGATCTGTGCTTGTCCTGCCATGCCACCAGCCGTGGCGCCGTGTGGGCTGCCAGTCCGACATCCCCAGGCGCCGAGCGTGGCCCGGGTAACTTTGCCTTCCTGCTTGAAGACAACATCAACGACGGTCACAACGGCGGTTTGAATCCGATACCGGGTTGGCGCGCTGGCCACACGGTCATATCGCCGAGCCGCGGTACGGTTGTTGACGGTCTGAATCCGGTGTCGCCCGGCGGCAACTATCCGGCTTCGTCACTGAGCTGCACGAGCTGCCACGACCCGCATGGAAATGCCAACTATCGTCTCCTATACGGCGCTGGTGACCATGCTGAAGCCGGCAACTTCAATTACACTCAAGCGGCTCCGATCGCCGAAGGTCTGCCGTTTAGCGGCGCCGGCAGTTCGGAAACGGACGCAAATCACATTGCGTATCAGAGCGGCATGAGTGGCTGGTGCTCAAACTGCCACGGCAACTTCCACAACAACGAGACACAGTATCGTCACCCGAGTGGAGTTGGCATGAGCAGCACGATTCAGAACATCTACAATACGTACGCCGGCACGTTGAACCAGAACGGCGGAAACGCTGCGACGGCTTACATTGCCGATGTTCCGTTTGAAGATCCTGAAATGACAATTGCCTGGACAGCCGGTCCAGACAACAATTCGAAGGTCAGTTGCATCACCTGCCACCGCGCACACGCCACAAGCGGTCAGAATGCCGGTCGTTGGGATTTCAACATCACTGTCTATGGAGATGACGGTGTTGAATCTGGTTCGTATGTAATGCCGCAAACTTACAACAGCCCGAATCAGCGTTCGCTGTGCAACAAGTGCCACAACAAGGATAAGAACGACCACAATCCGTTCTAAACAGCTTTTCCGATTGAGCGACAGGATTTGTCGTTCTGTTTGAATGGTTCCTTGTAGTCTGTTCGAAAATACCGCGGCCCCTCGGTTTTGCTTCTCCCCAGTTCTGTCCGGGGGGTCGCGGGAATACTTTCATTCTGGTTGATCAGTTCTTTGTTAGTTCGTCATAATACTACCTGCCCTCCGGGCAGAATAACGCAAATTTGGCCAGGACCGAATACGAAGAATCTCTTCGTTGCGCTCGGTCCTTCTTTTTGCCCTGCGATGTGACAGATAAGTGATGACGAATGACAACTATTGTTGATTCTATTCAAAAGCTCCGATGAGAGCACAATTCATAAATATTGTGTTTGTGGCCATTAAGGCTTTATTGCTGACAATCGGTTTGTTAGCGACTGAAGGTCTCTATGCCGACTGGGGCGGCACACTTTCCGGCAGCGCCGCGTCTTCAACAATTGACACAACGCGATCCACGTCATACGAGCAACAGTACACGTTGTTCACCTCCGGACAGCCAACGCACAATATCAGATACTCATTGAGCGGTCTGTTTCGGCACCTCCAAAGCAATTCCGGTACCGGAGTTCATCTTTGGACAACAGAATACAGACCAACAGGATCCATAAACTGGACGATGCCGTTGCTGGATATGCGAGGTGATGGATCCTATCGGTCAGACCGGGACAAGACCGGTACGATGAAGATGACGGCCGGAGCGGCCTCTTTGCGAGGTCAAACGATTTGGACGGGCTTGCCTCGTCTTTTTGCGTCTTGGAGCTGGGCCAAGAATGTAAATGATCTTGACTTGCTTGGTTACGACACGCGCACGCGCTCGCTTAGCGCCGGTGCGAACTACAGCGCTCACAGTATTTACGCAAACTATGAGTACACGGACCTGCTGGTACGAAATGCCGAGACTGACTTGGATCGCGTTTCACTTAGCCATAATGGTCGTTTAGACTTGACCAGATCCGCCTTTGACCGTGTGCTTAATCTTTCCGCCAGCTACCAGGCATCGACGCGGAAGGAAACAGACAATTCGACTTTTACTGGCGAGGCCTTGGTGGTCATTCGAGCGAACGCCGGACTTTACACCTCGGACCCGTCACCCGATTTTGACCCTCTGGATACTGCTCCGGCCCTGGTAGACGGTCTGATTGAACTTCCGGCTGGAGAAAACTACGACCTCGTAAACGGCGAGACGCACAATTTCGGTTTGGACTTTGGACAACAGGTTGCAATTGACCACTTGCATTTGTACGTTGACAGTTTGGCTGCGTTGCCGCTGACCTGGTCAATCTGGCAAAGTTCGGACAATTTGAATTGGACACCGATTCTTTCAGGAACTACTGCCCCATTCAGCACCTTGTTTCTGCGCTACGAATTCGCATTCACCGAGGTTCAAACTCGATATATTAAGGTCACGGTATCTCCTCAGCTGCTGAACACTCCCTTGCACGTTACGGAACTTCGGGGACTTATTACAAGATCAGAATTCGAAGAGGATGACCGCACTACCGATCAACGCGTCTCATCGCGAATTCTGCTCACACCTTCCGAGTGGCTAAGCTGGGACTTTTCCGGTGACGCACTTCGGCAAAGCGCAACCCTGACTTCACTTGCTCGCGAGGAAGATGGACTTCAGACCTCGCTAAGGCTTGATCCGTCAAACTTGACGGAATTTGTGAGCAGATACTCATGGTCGCGCTCAAATTACACCGAGACCGGAGACGATTTCACGTACTCGACCTCCGGGAGTGCCATGTTGCGATCAACGTGGAGCCGCGCGCTGACTACCATGGCTTCGGCAAGCCGCACGGAAGAAAGGGATGGCGAGTTTCTGCAGAGACGAAATGACTGGGGGAGGATTGAAGCCCGGACAATACTGCTGCCCGCGTTGCGCGTGACCACACACTTCATTTACGGTGAAGACCAGCGGTTTGACGATCAGGACAAAATATTCTCCCGTTCGTACATGAGTGAGTTTGAAGGCGAACCGACTGATCGCTCTCAGGTGACTTTCTCATATCGGTATGAATCGCGCTCGGCTCGTGTCAGCGCAGTTCGCAAGTACCAAACAACCCTTGGCGGCCGATTGAATTATCGTTTGACAGAAACGATCAACTTGACCGGAAACGCAACAAGCATGACGGATCCGCTTCGTCAGGACAGATCATACGACGGTATCGTCTCATGGACTCCGACGTACAAGATTTCACTTGGCGGATCCTTCAACCGCATCGAAGGCAATCAGGACGTAAACTCGAGTCAGTACTCCATACAAGCTGTATACAACTGGTCGATCAGGACAGAACTGACTGCATCCTATGCGATTAACGAACGCGAAGGTGAGGACACCTCGTCGTCCGGACGTGTATCACTCTTTACACGATTTTAGTGAAGCAACGAGAGAAGATAAACCATGACCGCTTTCAGATTCATGCTCCTTACCGCAATGGCGGCATTTGTTTTCGGTTGTACCGCAAAACGTGTCACGGTCTTCCTGCATCCGGAATATGACTTCAGTATGGTGGAACGCGTAGCTGTAGTAAACTTTGAAAACCTGTCCACGGAACAAGGAGTGGCTGGGTATGCGACAAGGCTCTTCATTACGGAGCTATTGGCCGCCCAAGCATTTGATGTCGTAGAACCGGGGGAAACTGCACGGGTCCTAAAAGACATCAATCAGCAGAAATCCGGTGAACTTGATCTCAAAGGTCTTAAACGTATGTCCGACTCACTGGGCGTTCAAGCGGTCATCTTTGGTTCGGTGGGCGAGGCCGCGCAAATGACTGGCCGCTCCAGTTCATCACATGTTGTCAGCATTGACGCGCGCATGGTGGATTGCGAAACGGGCAATACTGTATGGTCATCTGCCGTATCTTTGGGCGGACCGGGTTCACTCTCAAGAATGATGGGTGTTGGCGAATCCTCGCGCGGAGATGCGACGTTACGGGCAATTCGGAAGCTCGTCAAGTCATTGGTTTCATGAAGTTGCATGGACTACTTAACACCCTCCGGCTTGCCGTAATAATGTCGGTCGCATCTGCTGCAATCTCCGCAGAGCGAGTAGTTTTGTTGCCCTTCAGTGGTCCCACAGCAACCGAATCAGCACGAGGGATGTTTGATTACGCGGCGCGTGCACGGCTGGAATCAAAGAAGCTTGACATTGTCGATGCCGACTCTACTTCAAACGTGCTTCGCTCATTGCGTATTCGAAATACCGCTGCGCCGCTCGAGAATGAGATTAAGGCTCTCTGCGATTCACTGGACGCACAATTCGTTATAGTAGGAACGGTACACAGCTTTGTTGTCGACTCTGTCTTCTCAGAGATTTCAGTCTGCACACGAATGTTGCTCTCTGACAACTCCGCACTTGTATGGCAAGACTGTGCCACGATTACCGGCGGTGGCACTCATTCCTTGTTCTCAAAACCCGCTCACAAGAGTGAGCGCAAGCTTGCCCGCGCTGCAGCGAATCAACTGTTCTCGACACTGAATTTGAGCCGTTCCTCACGAAAACTGGCAAGCACTGAACTTGCAGGTTCCGGGAATAGCAGCCGCAGTTACTACCCGTGCCTCCCTATCGCTGTTATCCCTCCCGTGGATGAATCAGAGGTACCCTATTCAGGCGATATGATTGGAAACTTCCTGGTTTCGTCTCTTGCGCGCCATGATTTCATTGTTATTGATCCTGGCCGGGTCCGCAACGTCATGCTGGCATGTGAGGACTTGCGGTACGGCCAATCCGTAGGTGCGGTAAGTAAAATGCTTTCTGATAGTTTGGATGCGGCACTCGTAGTTACGGGAACTATTAGCAAATTGACACCTATTCGCCTGGTAACTCTTGGAAACAGCCCTGAAGTTGCCGTGGAGCTTAGAATGATTGATCCAAAAAGTAACTCGGTGGTTTGGGCGGACCACCTGGAACGAACAGGCAGGTCGCGCAAAGGATTGTTTGACCTGGGCATCATTTATAGCCCCGCCGCATTAGCGAGCGAGGTTATTGATGATGCTATATCCGATCTCAAAGTCATTCGCCGCAAAGTGGCTGAACCATTAAACTAACTTGCATTATGTCGCTTCGACTCATTACTCTTTTCCTCACTGTCTGCATGATCACCGCCCATTGTTTTGCAGAAGACAATGTCGTAATTGCCACGGTCAACGGAGAGGACATTACCGTTGATATGATGGCAACCGAATTGGAACGCATTCACTCTGCTCAATCCGGTGCTGTTGATCGCTCTGACTTCAGCCTCGAGAAGCTGCTAAACAGACTCATAAACGACAAGCTGATCCTTCATGACGCATATGCGTTGGGTCTCGATCAGGAGAAGACAGTGGTGGATGCGGTGCGCTGGTTTCGTGAGACTTCCGCCTACCAGATGCTGCTTGAAGATATACAGCCAAAGGATTGGAATATTCCTGAGGATGAGCTTCGCGCCGGTTTCAATCGTTACTATCGCCGCGTTATGCTTCGACTTATTTGTGTCATCGATTCAAGCCTGTCTGCTTCAATTGCCGACAGTATCCGAGCCGGTGTCTCGATGGCCTCTCTCGCAACACACCACTCAATAGACAAGTTCAAGACCCTCGGCGGCGATGCGGGCATCTACCCGCTTTATGACATTCCTGAAGATTTGTCACGTCAGCTCGAATCAGCTTCACCTGGCGACCTATTTGGACCGATGTTTCTCTGGAATACCTGGACGGTCGTCCGTGCCGAAGCCTTTTTACCTCCGGATGAAGCAATATATGACAGTGTCACGGTCGTCATACGTAAACAACTGCTCATTGACAAGGGTGCTGACTTTCGCAGGGGTTTTATTGCAGCTAACGCTGCCGGCATTCCCGTATGGATTGACACAGCTGCAGTGGATTCCATCCCGATCCGCATGGCGCAGGCCATTGATGAGTCGAAACGCCCGGTCATGCGCATCGGCAAGTCCCGCGAACTTACGGCATACGACTTGAAGAACAAGTATGTTCACAGAATCGTAGGTCGCTCAGACCGGGATAATCAGAGAGTTTTGTGGGAGACCCTGGACGAGCAATATCAGGTAATGATGTTGAAAGAGATTGCCGGTCGCAGGGATTACGTCGAGGATCCGCGGCTTGACGCAGAAGCAAGCGTGTTTCGTGACTCAATGATGGTTGTTCAATACCTGCAGTCTGTTATTGGTCCAACTGTCAAGGTCACTGATGACGAAGTCAAGACGTTCTATGACGCGAATCCAGATCGCTTTGTAGCTCCCGGTCGAATTCGCGTCGCGATTATAACGCGGAACACTCTCGAGGAAGCACAGGCTGACTACGAAAAGATTCTCGCAGGAGCCGATTTCACGTGGATAGCAGAGCAGTTTTCAATCGATGAGTACAAGGTTCGCGGCGGTTTACGGGATTGGGCAAACTTAAGTCAGTTTCCCCGTGAGCTTGCAGTACAGCTTGAGACAGCAGAACTCGGCACGTGCTTCCCGCCTCTTGCAGGTTCTGACGGATTCGCTGTGATGCGTTTGGTCGAGAGAGAACCCGGTACCAGGCGAACGTTGGCCGATGCAACACCATCGATCAAATCCATGCTTGAGCAGCAAAAACAAATTGTGACGATAGAGAACATGATAAATGATCTGCGGGCTGACGCCGACATACAAATCAATGAAACGGCGTTGCGTGAGCTTCAGGTCAGCGGACCCGCAGAGAACTGATATGAACTGTATCCGAAGAATTGGGGAGAATGAGTCTATGAACTCCCGTCTGATACGACACTTGTTATTATATGCGTTCATGACGGCCGTCGTGTTTGCGTTGCTGGAGAACCACTCCGGAGCTCTTGCTCAAGTGAAGCGCGGTTCACGCTTCAGCAAACAGCAGAACTGCCTTGAGTGCCACGATGCAAAGGATTATCGCGGCAAGTTCGCGCACGAGCCGGCTGAAAAAGGAGAGTGCAACTCCTGCCATCTGCCTCACGGTAAAGTTGGCGCATTGCGACTCAAGGAGACTGGAACTGATCTGTGCCTGATGTGCCACGCCGCGGACTCCCTGCATCTCCAATCGAAGTTTGTGCATGAGCCGGCACGTGCAGGGAAATGCACGGACTGTCACGATCCACATCGTGGAGTGTCAAAACATCTGTTGAAGGCCGAACTGCCTGCCATGTGTTTCAGTTGCCACGAAAGCAAGGAATTTGAGGCAGCACATAAGCACAAACCTCTTGAGCAGGGATGCACATCATGTCATGACATGCACGGCAGCGATCACTCCGGTCTGCTCAAACAGGAACTACCCGCGCTTTGCGTAAGCTGCCACGGCAAAGACGATCCATCATTCGCAAGCCAGCACGCTGGTTATCCTGTTGGGCAAAAGGATTGCTCCGCTTGCCACGAGCCTCATTCCTCGGAGAACGAGTCACTTTTGCCGGCGACAGTGCATGCCGCACTCGATGGACCGTCCTGCAGTGATTGCCATGCAGAGCCTGATTCAGAAGCTCCATTCGCGTTGGTGGACGACGAGAGAAGTGTATGCACCGGTTGCCACGATCCGGTCGAAAAGCACGGTGACAAAACTCATGCACCTGTACAAAGTGAGAACTGCACTGAGTGCCACAACCCTCACGCCACTGCTCGTCCTGCTCTACTGAAGGCGGATGATGCGACAACATGCGGGAACTGTCACTCCACTGAACTTGAAAAGACGAAGCTCGCACATGGTCACAATCCTGCGAAGGAAGCTTGCACCACCTGTCATGAAGGTCACGGCGATCAGGACCACAAACTCTTGAAAGCGGATTCAAAGGATCAGTGTCTGCAATGTCATGACCAAATCGCTCAAGCAATGCAGGAGCCGGTGTCCCATGGCGTCATCAAGACAAACGATTGCTGGAGCTGCCACGAGCCGCACGGCACAAATTCGGAGGCATTGCTTAAGCAGACACAGGGAACTCTTTGCCTTGACTGCCACAGTGACCTGAAATCGCAGTTTGCCAAACTGGATGTTCATACTCCGTTTCTGCGTGGGGAATGCGGCTCCTGTCACGCCGTGCATGGCGGTTCAAATGAGCATCTTTTGACAGCAACCGATAATTCGCTATGTGCAACTTGTCATTCGGCAATCATGCAGATACTTCCTTCAAACACTGCGCATACACCGTTCATTGACGGAGTCTGTCTTGATTGCCATGCGTCACATGCCGCGGATCATCAAGGTTTGCTGTCAGTTTCCGTTGCTTCCACATGCGGAGAGTGTCACTCCGACATAACCGACGAAATCAGGTCTGCAGTCTCTGTGCACCAACCTGTCGCAGATGGACGTTGCACTGCGTGTCACGACCCCCATCAGAGCGGAAACAAACACTTGCTGCTTGCGAGGGCTGCGCAGCTATGCATCTCATGCCATGCTGAAATTGAAACCGCGGCCAAGTCCACGCATGCGCATCCTCCGGTAACCGCCGGCGAGTGTTTGAACTGTCACAATGCTCACACCAGTATGAACAAATCCTTATTGACGACGGCTCTCCCCGGACTTTGCATCGACTGTCACGATACGTCGACTCCTGAATTCAGCGCGACACACTTAGGGCAGGATGGCGAGGCTATTAATTGCTCCATGTGCCATGACGCGCACGGCTCTGATATGAACCACATGCTGATGAATACTCAACACGCTCCGTTTGAATCAGGTGACTGCGCATCATGTCATGTTGCCAACCCCGAAGGAGGTAACAGATGAAACACATCACCTTCATATGGAGTCTTGCCGCATTACTGCTGACTTCGGCATTGGCGACCGCTCAAGACCTTCCAAAGGTTGACCAACGCAAGGTCTGCCTTGAATGTCACGATGACCTTTCCGTCGAATTAGGTAAAGAGTTTGTGCACGCGCCGCTTGAATCCGGCGAATGCAGCGGCTGTCACGCTCCGCACGCGTCACGGCACGCCAAATTACTCATTGACGATGAAGCGGGCATGTGTGCAAGCTGTCACTCGGAAACCGAGGACTGGCGGTTAAGGTCGCATCCCCATGAGCCTGTTGCTGCCGGACAGTGTACGAAATGTCACGAGCCCCATGCCTCCGACAAGGCACATTTGCTGAATTCAAGCGTAAAGGACCTCTGCGCTACGTGCCACGCGGAGGTTCGTGATTGGATGGCAAAGCCGACAGTTCACGCGCCAATGAAAGTCGGGCAGTGTTATAAGTGTCATGACGTACATGGAAGTGACATGGCAGGCCTTCTCACAAAGGATGTTACTGCACTCTGTCAAACTTGCCATGGAAATCAAGTTAAGCTGCGCGAGCGCCATGTCGGGTTTGACCCTGTTGGCAAACGCTGTACAGCTTGTCATGATCCGCATGCAAGCGACTCGCCATCTCTGGTGATGAGCAACAAACACCAGCCTTTTGCTGACAATGACTGCGCCGCATGCCATGCGAAGCCGTTGGCTGAAGGAACTTATCCGTTGAAGGGAACTGTTCAGTCTGTTTGCAGTGATTGTCATGACGAGGAAGCGAAGCACTTCGCTCAGTACATGCCGCACGGAGCAACTGAGAGCAACTCGTGCGAAATGTGCCACAACCCTCATGCCGCCGACCAGAAGAACTTGTTAAGTTCGGAGCCCAAGAACCTGTGCACCAAGTGCCACGATCCTTCCAAAGGGATTGAAACCGTGGGCAACAATCCTCACGACCGCTACGCCTGTTCAAAGTGTCATGATGCGCACGGTAATGCCAATGAAGGTTACTTAACCAAACCGAATATGGATTTATGCGTCGAGTGCCACCAGCACGAGCACCGCAGCGCACACCCGATTGGCGGTGAACTGGTTGATCCCGTACGAGGCGGACAACTTGGCTGCACGAGCTGCCACGACTTGCATGCTTGGACTGCCGCGCCTCTGATGATCGCATCCGGCGACCGCGACCTTTGCATTCGCTGTCATCGTGACAAATAGAATTGTACCAGCGTAAACGACAAAAGCCCGGGTTTTTGCCCGGGCTTTTCTTTGGAATTCTTACCGCTTATTCTGGATTCCCCTTCTTGAGAATCAGCTTGTCATAAAGCACAAGTATCAGCGCAGTCAGCAGGGCAAGTCCGCCGAATATCATCCACATAAGGTCAGGCCTTCCTTGATCGCGTGCAAGCGAACCGTACAATTCTCCTGACAATCTTCCGCCAAAGATGTTTCCTAATGCGATTGTCCAGAAGTAGAAACCCATGTACATCGCGACCTTTTGCTGAGGAGCAATGCGGCCGACATACTCCTGACTTTTGGGTGAAGCAATCATTTCGCCAAATGCAAAGATCGTAATCGCCAAGGTGACCAGCCATCCGGTGGATAGCCACGCACTCATGCCAATTCCAACCGCCGACACGATGATGCCCACTACCATGACAGAAAGCGGCGGGAAGAATCCTATCAGGAATGATACAAGCACTTGGAATACGACAATGGCGCCGGCGTCAATATTTATGATGTACTCAGGATTCACCTGGCGGTACCTTTCCGCCCACGTGTGCGCCAATGTCTTCATTGCGGTACTGTCAGCGCTCACTTTGCCGTCAGGCGTTTTCGTCATCGCCAGTGAGGCAAGTGAACTCCGAATGTCGCTCTCCGGCACTCTCACCTTGAAGTCAAACAGGGTTCTCCGAAACTTCTTGACGAGACTGTCGGAAAGTACAATAGTTCCGGCGGAACCGGCGTGATCTGCCGCAAATATTCCTATTTCACTTGCAAGCAAGTCTTCGTTCACTGCGGCAAACTCCCGTGCGAAATCCTCTCCGACCCAATTTCTCGCCGTTTTCACCATATCACTCGTGTCAACGAAGTCACGAATGTATTCCGGCATCGTCAGAAAGATCTGATTGAACGATGTCCAGAAACCTGACAGAATCAGCAAGTAAAGCGCAAACTTCCAATTGCCAAGTTTAAGTGGCTGCAACAACCACGAACCGACTGTAGCTGTCTTTGCGCGCGCGCGCAGGGGAATGTCAAGCAATATGTTCAACCCGACCCAAATTGCGCTGATGAGCAGCATCTGATTCCAGCTAATATATCGTCCCGAAACTGCAAGCAAAGTCAGAAGCACAAATATCAGCAGGAAGAATCTACCGTTGCCAAGGACCTCAACAATACCTGCCAATACTTGTTTTATACTACGCTTCTGACCGCTTGTCGCTTCGGTCGTCGGTTCCTTATAGAACAGGAGCAGCCAAATGAAGTTGCAGGCAATCCAGAATGAGGATGCAATGAACACCCAATCCCAACCATAGCGTACCCGGACAATTCCGGCAACAATCGGCCCGATGAACCCGCCGATGTTGACCATCATATAAAAGATGCCGAACCCCATAGAGGAGTTCGTCTCGTCCGTCGTTCTCGCTACCGTACCGACAACAACAGGCTTGAAAATCGCCGCTCCAACCGCAACAAACAGAAACGCCATAAAGAACGTTCCGAACGAGTGAAACTGCCCAAGGAGGTAATAAGCCGGAACCAGCAGTGTGTAGGCGGCAATAAAGGTCTTCTTGTATCCGAACCTATCGCCCAGAGCTCCGAATACAACCGGCAAGAGATACAAAATAAACGGGACAATACCTTGCAGCATACCGCGCTGCTCGGAGCTAAAGCCAAGCGCGCCCTCCGCTTTTGACCCGGTGATATAAAGCGTTGAAACGGCAAAGAAGCCATACCAGGCCAGCCGCTCAAAGATTTCCATCGTGTTTGCTACCCAGAAACTTTGTGGGAGCTTGGAGCGCGGTTTACGTGCGCCGATGGCAGGAGAAGAAGGATTCATGAGGGTGTCTCTTGAGGAGGGTAGTTTGGACTGAGTTGAACCCGAAGGTTCAAAGTTGCTCGCTACTCGCCCGGCTGTGCAGCTGGGCGAGCGCTAATACCTTTGAAAATAACAATATTACGATTCTCTGTCAAGCTTCTTTGGGCGTATCGGCAGTCCGAGCGCCAGGGAATCAGATTGCCCGTGAGCGACCAAATCCCCTCAGACAAAGTCAGCCGGATCTCGTCCGGTTGCAGCCCAAAGTAACCGCCCTGTTCTGGACAAGAGAACACGAGATATCCCAAGAGAGATATCGCAGTTCAGAATCAACCTGCTCGAATGGGTTATCTCAGGCCGTGTGAACATCCAAAAGACAAAGCCCCTGACATCTTAATGTCAAGGGCTAAGTCATCTGCGGAGAGAGGGGGATTCGAACCCCCGATACGGTTTCCCGTATGCACGCCTTCCAACGGTCTCAAAACTCCTTATTTACAAGCGCTTCAAAACGTTGACGAGACGACTTTAGGCGTTTTGTCGGAGCGAGAGCGTGCGGAGAAGTAGTAGAAATTCGGAGTGAATCAAGCGATTTGATTCGGAATTTCACGATTGAACGGGACGACACCGAACAGCGTCAAGGAGTAACTTCGGACAACCAAACATTAATTGCGCCACGCCACAGACGCTAACTCTGCTGATGCATTTATGTAGCTTGCACTATCCGGCAGTAGTTCCTCGTAACCTGAAAGGTGCGTATGCCGACGCGTACCAACAAGAGCTTTAAGCATAAACTATCTCAACAACATCATTTTCTTCGCATCCTGGAACGAACCTGCCTTCAGTTGGTAGATGTACAGCCCGGTTGCGACGTCTGCTCCGGCGCTTGACTTGCCGTCCCATGTGGTTACATGATGTCCAGCAGGCATCAACGCGTCGTGTACGACGGCGACTTCCTGACCCAGCGTGTTAAACACCTTCAGCGTCACGCGAACAGCCTCCGGCAAGTCATACTCGATCTGTGTTGTCGGATTGAAGGGATTCGGATAATTCTGCGCAAGCGAAAACTCGGTAGGCACACTCGAGGTCTCACGCGATTCATCAACCGCCGGATTCAGTTGCGCAAAGAGATCGCGTTCAATCCGCAATGCTTCACTGTCATCGCTTGCTCGCAGTGCCGTCGGAATTAACTCTGTTGCGGACATCCCGTCGAGCGAACCGCCGCCTTCTCCCGCGCCAAGCTGCAGCCCGACCAAATCCATCGCCACATAGATTGAGTCTTCGTACGTCAAGCCGCTTGACAGAAGCGCGGCACATGTCATAATCGCGTCGTCGTATTCGTTGCGGTTTTGATACAAGCTCGTGCGCAAGCGTTCACCCAGCACACGGCTTTCATATGAGTCTTCCAGTTCGATCATGTCATCCAGCAATTCGCCGAACCACGCCGCGCCGCCAAGAGTAAACGACTCGCACACCACCACATGTGTCAGAGCAAACCAGCGTTGCGAAGATTCACTCGTGTTCCCGGCGACGTAGCGGAACAGCTCCTGCGCGGCCGCGTAGTCCTCGGCTTCTTCAAAGGCCAAGGCGTCCAGCAATACGGAGTCGAACTCATTGTCATCCAGCCTGTCGTCTTCTCCCCGCGCCAACGGGCCGTCATGATAAGAGTCTCCGCCTACTCCTCCGCCGGCGCCACCGCACACTTCCCATGCCGTATTCTGCCACGGATCGAAATCCCATAGCGTTGCTGTTGTTGGCGTGAACAAGTTGTTGGAGACCGGAGGACTCCAATACTGCTCGGTGCAGGGATACGTCGTCGCGCCGGGGTTATTCCGCAAGAAGAATCTTCCCGCCTGCATGTTCTGAATCCAGTCGTTCTTCCCGCCATTGGTTTCGATTTGATACGGGCTGTAGGAATCCACGACAGGCAAGTTAATCGAGCCCGTCATGGTCAAGAGATACGCGCTGCTGTCCGTAATCACGTTGCTAACTCCGTTTCCTCCGGTAAACCCTTCCGCCCCGAACGTCGGCATCGTTCCCGTCACGCAGTATATTGTGGTCGGATAGTTGCCGTTCAATGGCGCGAGGTTTGTGAATTCGCAGCAGCGGAAGTTCGGTGTGTTCGGAATGGTATTGAAGAAGACGGCGTAATTCTCCGTACGGTCGCGGAACGTGCACGCTCTGAAACTGCCAGTCACCTTCTTGATATAGGAGTTCACCCAGTCACAATCTTCGATCGTCACGCTGTCGAAGTCAACTTTGCAGTTGTAGAGATACATGCCGGCATTCTGCATATCAGGATTGGCCGAGTGAACGCGCGTATTTTTGACATACTGGCTGAAGCTATTCTGATTCCAAATCAGAAGGCCCGCCGCGCCGAGATCAAGCGTCGAGCAGTCAATATCCACGTGATCAAGCGAACACAGTGAATCTGAGCCGTCAACGAAGAGTCCGTATTCCCAAGTGTCGCGGATATTCACATGCTTCAAGTTCGCGTTAGCCGTTTCAATCTTGAGTCCGGGCCAAGTTTCACCCGGCGTTTTCGCCGCAAACGTCACCGGCTGAGCAGTGGTCCCGTTGGCGATAATGGTTCCATATACTGTAAATGATGCATCAGACTCAACCAACACCAACGTTCCTGGATCGAGCGTCAAGGTTGAACGATAAGGCACACTAAAGTCATCACGCACGATCACTCGTCCGCTCCAGCGCGCGGTGTCGGCAATCTGCTCCCCGCTGGCTGAATTGGCGTACAGTCCGGAGTGCTTGCTTCCGTTAAGAAGTCCATTCCATTGGTCCCGCCGCGAATCATATGTTGCGTCTTCATACGTGAATGCGTGAATTATGCCCGAAGTGTAATCTGCGTCGGCAGTTGCAATCAACTCCGGATGACCGTCTTGATTTAAATCTGTCCATGTAGCAGCCCCAAGATAAATACTGCCTGCTCCGCTCGGTATCTGAATGCTAAGGTCATTTCCTTCCGCATCGTTTAGTTTCAAAACCTGAATATTGCTATTCGCACCAGCCCCGACCCGAGTCACAAAGTCAAGAGCGCCGTTCGTACTTGTTGAGAAAATTGCCGGAGCGTAGCCAACGCCCAGCACAGCCTCTGTCGCATTAAAAGTCTTTGGCCAACCGCGAAAAGGATCATTGGCCTGTACAAACACAAACTGATTCTGATCCCATCGCAACCACTGCATGCGCAGAATCGTATCATTCCGTGTGGGAATATAGATGTCAAGGTGATCCGATTCCGTGGGGCCGTCGGCTATGGCCATTATGTCACGCTGGCTGAAGATGAAGCCCTCGGGTAGATCAATATATTGAACATCGTTTGTGGATCCGTCAAAAATAGCCACTTGCTGCGAACTCATGTCAGCCGGATCGTCCAGAATTATGAAAGCCGCGTCCAGCGAGCCGTCGCCAATGATATCTCCGAGAATTGGCCCGGGGTAACCCAGAATTCCGCCCGGAATGGTAGACTCCATGATATATTTGTCCGTCAAAACCACATTGTGGATTCTTTGCCCGTTGTAATACTCAACAATAACCAGTTTCGCAAAACCATTAGGCGATGCATCAGGGAGTAACGCAACAATGTCCGAAACTCCGTCGTGCTCACGAATGTCGCCTAATGCAACGGTCGATTCATTTATTGTAGGCAGACCCCAATCGGTACTCCGATGGCAGAAGCCAAAACTGAAGAATGTATTGGTCCAAGCTTGGCTCTGGACGTTGTAGGTAAACACAACGATTGCATTGCTCCACGATGTACCGCCTGTAACAAAATAGTCTATCCAACCTTCCTGCTGGCGGCCTATAAACACAATATCATCCAATCCATCACCTGTAACATCGGCAACCGCAGGTTGGGCGAATTTTGCCTCACTTGTGAAATCCAGTCTGGTTGGTGTGGGATTTCCGATCTCGTATAGTAACACTTTTGATATCACATGCGAACAAATCGTGGGAGGGTTTACCAGACCCGGATGCCCGCATGTAAAATTTCTATAAGGGCATCTCAACTGTTCCACCGGATTACCCGAAGTATACTGCGTCACTTTCCACGCGCCAACGGCAATTTCCATAATCCCATCGCCGTCACCGTCAAGCACGGCCGGCGAATGACTGAATCTCAGGGTATCGTTGTCAAGGTCGGTTGGCATATCAAATGTATATTCCGGTGTTGCTGGATTTAGAGGGTCATAGACCAAGATTTGATTGCTCCGCCCATCCGCAGGTGAAATGTCGGATAACACTATGATCTCGAGCTGCGGATCGCTGTCCACATTGGCAATAACCGGTCCGCGTTCTCTGAGAATTCCCACGGAGACGTCCGTCCGATCATAACTAATTGGAAAATTCAGAAACTCTTCCTGCGCAAAAGCACTCGTCATTATGCAGAGAATTAACCATACTTTAAGCGATTTCATAATACTCCCTTAATCATTTTACCAAAATAATGCGCGACTTAAATTCTTGGGTTTGAGTTGAAAGCGAAAGCAAATACATGCCTGTGGGCAGAGCCAAAGGCAGTTGCACGCCGTAAGGTCCCGAATTGGACACTGGAGGGAGTGTCGAATCGAAAACTCTTTGGCCGAGAAGATTGTAAATGGTCAGACTTTTCTCTCCTTGTAGTTGAAATGGAATGTCGAAGAAAAAGGAGCCGTGATTGGGTTGGGGATAAACCTCAATTGAATGCTGGAATGAATTAGAAGGTGGAGACCCCACGGCGAGAGGTTCGTTCGGGCCCGGTATGTGTAACATGGCAATCTGCCCGATCTGATCGATCATAATGAACCCAGGTATCCAGTATCCTCCGTCCCGCCATTGGCCATAGCGATTACCCGATAAGGCGAAATTCGGAGGCGTAATAAGTGTCGGACCCGACCCGATTTCACCGCCCGTCGTGAAGCAGACTCGCTTCAAACCGACCTCGGGCAACGTTTGCCCCCACATGTACAAAAGGCTGTCTGTGCCGATAGGGATAAGCCGTGTCTGACCAACCCCATAAGGGAACGAGTCAATGACCGCCGTCTGAATTGGCAGCCCATTCCGTGGATCGAATTGGTAGTACAAGCCCGGCCCGTCGTTGTAAATCACATAGTGAAACGAGCCATATGAGTCAATTGCAAAGGCCTGTGGACCGAAGCCCGGGGAGTAGCTGAGCAGTGTGAGTTCTTCGATGCGAGGCGGCGGCCAGAGACGAATCGTGAACATACTATCACTATTAGCATCATACTTCCGGCAAGTCGTCCATACGGAACCATCCGGCGCAGCAGCCAAAGTAGCGCCGTAGACGGACTGGAGGGGTTCTACCAAGTTCCCATCCACATCTACGGCAAAGAAATGATCCCCGAGTCCCACCCAGATTTCACCTGCCGTATTCTCGACTATATGATAGTTCCCTGCGTCCACCCGATTGATTGTGAATCTGTTCTGAGTGAAGATCAGGGGTTCTTGCAAAAACGTACCCTCAAGCGACATACGAACATAAATTACCTGTTGTGTCCTGTCCGAGTCGTCGAATCGCCTGCGCCAAACGACATGCATTCTGCCTTGGCTGTCAATAAGACCACCGCAGTTCGTGAAATCTGTCAAATGCGTATCCGGAAGCAACTCGCGTGGCTCCGCTAACGGCCGTCCCCAGTTATCAAATACATAGTGTGTAAGAGTGTTCGGGTCCCAAGGCGCGGGCCACGGTTCTCGCGAAAGCGAGGTGAAAATGTGAATTCGATTGAGGCTGTCCACCAAGAACTGAATTCCTCCAGTTCGAAGTAGCCCGTCTGTTAACTGGATTGGTGTCTGCCAATCTTGTCCGTGCGCAGTTTGCATCGCACCCACCAAAAACAAAACAGCAAGCCCGATCAGGTTCGCTGTAACTGATTTGATTCGCCGAGTCATCGTACCCACCAATATCCTACTGGACTTTGATATCACTTGAAAATGGTCGTTTGATTTGTTTCTTGGCACAATAATTCTTCCTTCAACATGAGAATGTAATTGATCAACGACTCCATGAATAGCAAACCGGTCGGCACGAGCCTTTCGCCTAGTTGCATGGGGCCCGCACCAACTTGTCCCTAACTCCTATCTAATCAGTACCATCTTCTTCGCATCTGTAAAGTTGGGTGTCTTAATCTGATAAACATACACGCCAGAAGCAACACTCAATCCGCCAGCATTCTTGCCGTCCCAAAGCACTCTGAACGCACCAGCTGTACGAACATCGTCAACCAAAGTAACAACTTCTTGACCGAGGATGTTGAATATCTTCAGTTCAACTCGGATCGCTTCAGGTAAGTCAAACCGTATCTCAGTACTTGGGTTGAAAGGATTCGGATAGTTTTGGTACAAGGCGTATGATGTCGGAATTGCAGACCCATAATCCTCGACACCAAGGGTAGGATCATCCAGCCGTTCTGCCAAGAAAAGCGAACGTCGCACGAGATCGTAGGGGTCAGTGACTTGTAATTGCTCGTGCTTCGGTTTCAAGCTACCAGATTGGTGATAGTCACAATAAATCTGCATGGCATCGAGCATAGCCAACACAGAATCAAGTGGTGATTTTGCATCATCCATCATCTCTTCAAGACCGGACAAGGCTTCACCCGGCTTGCCTTCGAGTGCCAATGCCTGATAAGACAACCGTTGCGCAAGGTTTCGTAAAGATCTATTCTTTGTTTCCGTGGCAAAGTCACGTAAGAACTTGCTCGATGTGTAACCGGCATCATTTAGACTGGCCGCACCTGCGATTATACCTAATACAGCAGGAATGAACTCTGAACCACGATTCTCGGTCACAAACTGTATCGCGGCCTGTTTTGCGTTCCTTGATTTGTCTTCGCGAAGCACTCGCCATTGCGATAACTCTCGATGGTGAGTTACGGACCGTTCGACGCTGGCCTGCTTGTGCGTTGGGGAATGCTTGCTTTCAAATGAACCGGACGATCTCTTTATAGCCGATTTGCTTGCATCTTTCTCTTGTACTGTCTTCGAAGTGAAGTTATGTGGCGCCGCAAGCGACGTGGCCTCAGCGTCTTCATCGTCTGTCGACATCGTTCCCGAAATCTCGTCATCCTCTCCAACCACTAACCACGTTCCACCTCCGATCGAAGATGTTCCCGCCTCGCCGCAAGACACGAAGTCGGCAAGCGATGAGTCCACTGTCCATTTGGAGGGCGTATGCGGCCACAGGTAGTCATGAAAGTCCGGATCATCCGGCATTGAAGGATTCCAAGTGTTCCACGTGATATCCCACGTGTCGTTTGTGTCTCCTGACTGAACGTAGTAACCCTCATCCAGTATTTCTAAGAAGTTTTCGCCGTTCTCCAAGTCCACATAGGATGGATCCGACGACTTCACAAGCGATCCCGTGCTGTCTGAGAAGCTATTGTGTCCACCCACAAGGTCATAGACAACACCAAGCGTCCAAAGTTCTGGTAATGTATCACCGTTGCTCTCGATCGTACAGCACTCCAAGCGCGCACTTCCGCCCGCCGAAGATGCTCCATAGATCCCTGCTTTTGCGCCATTCTTGATTGTGCAATTCCTGATCACAACGTCGTTAGCAAACCCGTGATAAATACCTACACCGTCATTTTCGTCGAACACGCAGTCTTCGACCAGAAATCCGTCCGCTTTGAGAATGACCAGACCCGCGCCAAAACCCGAGTAAAGACCCGCGTTGCCACCCATGTATGAAAGGGTGCAGCCGCGCATGTAGCTTGTCGTATCCGTGGCTTTCACCATGACACCTTCATCAAACCAGGAGAACGTGCATGAGTCGGCTTGGAACGTCGCACGGCGTAAACCGTTTAGGTATCCCGTGATATCCTGCGTTTGGTTCACAAAACCATTACCGTAGAAGTCTGCGTTCAGAAGTTTCACAAAGCCACGTTCGGAGAAGATATTCTTTGTACCCGTAGAATCTTCCCAATGCAACATGACACGGTTCTCCGCTTCACCTAGCACGTACAGCTTGCCTTTAGCCTTTGTTGTGTCGGTACCATAGACTTTAACTGCACCCAGATTGGCAAACTCAATGACAGGATTGCTGTACCCTGGATGCGGCAGTATAGTGAGCACGCCATCCCCACGCACGTTAATCACGCTGTCCACTCGCGTCGGCGCATACATCACAACGCTGTCCGTGATCTCGTACTGAGTCCAGACAAACCGCTGCCCAAGAATCTGATCCAGTGAATCGAGGAATTCGCCTAACTCTTCGACCGTCAGACCATCAACCGTGTCTTCCTCTTCCTCTCGCATATCCACCAGCAAGTGCCCTGCTTGCCCGTCAATTCTCCTGTAAATATCGCTCCCTGCGCTGTCAATCACTTGTTGATAGATGATCTTCGCACTGTCGGTATTGGACAATCCTTCCGCAAGCGTGAGCGCGATACCCAGCTTAAGTGCGTGGCGCGTCTCGGTATCCATTGCCGTGTCCAGCACGGCATCAAGATAGTTCAATGTCGTCGTGGCACTCGTACCGCCAAGATAGTTCACAGTCAGCAAACGAGTGATTGCCGGTACTTTCGGACACGATGAAGCTGTCGAGGCCAATGCATTCTGATAGGAAGACTCTGCGCTGAGATAGTCCTCCGACAATTCTTCAATCAAACCAGAATTGATGCAAGGATTGTCCTCCGGCTGGCTGCCAACATATGGACAAAAATCCGGCGTGTCTGCAAGCGCAGGCGTAAATACCGGATAAACCATTGGGTCACTCGACAAGGAGGCAACATGGTTCTGGATGAGAGCTTGCGTTGTATCGCCGCGCCAATAGTTATTCTGCCATGGTGCAAAGTTAATCTCATCAAAACCTAACCAGATGCCTACTGAATCTACTTGGATGTGTTTTTCGTCGTAGAATACGTTTTGGCCTTCGTCCGCCCAAACGAACATCGGGCCGTCAAGTTGCAACTCCGTGAATCGATTGTCGGCAAACCAGTTCCCGCCAAAGCGAGCTTCGGTATTGGTGGTATCCACATCGGCAAGGATAGCGGAGCCACCTATCGCCTCAAAACCAAATCCTCCGTTCCCTACTATCTTGCAGCACTTCAGCCACGTATCCGAAAGAAATGTTCGAAGGCCGCTGTGCTTTCGTTCATAGTTTCCACCTTCGACATTGACTTCTTCAAGATCGACAGTGCAACCGTTTGACACCATAACTCCATGTCTAGTTGAAGACTGGACATTTGAGTCCCAACCACGAATCACCGACCCGTTGAATCCGACAATCCCATAGTAGTTCTTCTCAAAACTGCAATCGCTAAAGCGCACTTCACGACGACCGGTCGAATAGACGCCTACATTGTTGTCAATGAATTTGCAACCCACCAGTGAATCTACTTGGCTGGGAGATGTTGACTTCAAGCCGTAATCGGCGCGAGTAATGGTGGTGTACTTCAATGTGACCGCACCGCCGGAGCCGTTCGCCGGTACAGTTATCCCGGCCCATCTGTAATCGCCGCCTTTCGCGCATTTTATGATGATTTGCGTGGTGTCGTTGCCCAGAATCGCAAGTTTGTTGCTCCCGCTGTCCGGCTCAACCAGTTTGATCCCTTTCCCCGGCGCAAACAAAATCTCTAATGAATCCTTCCACTTGTCAATGATTTGATTCCCTTTGATAATCTGGTACCGCTGTAACGCCGTATCCGGCATAATTGTTAAGGTTGCACCATCCAAGATGATGTTGCGGTTGTAGTAAGCCGGAGCTTTTAGTGTAACAGTGTCGCTTAGGACAAGATCGGTTGTGTCAGGTCGGAAGAAGTGAATTAGCTCGGCTTCCCCGGGGGCAAGTGTTACAAAAATCATCGCATCGTTATCATCATTTGGGTCACCAAAGCTGGCCGAGCCTTTCTCTTGTTGAAGGAGTTTCTCGTAGTCATAGGCGCTACATGGCGACGAAAGGCCGTCAATCCAAAGACATACATTGGTTGTCTCAGATTCCAACGCTCGCCGGTTAACAACTAAAACCAATAGTCCTCGTCCACTCCTTGCATTCCCGGAGACATGAAGCGTGAAACCTGAACATAATTTGAATCGGCTCCGTAGTCGGATGTGAATTCACCACTATTAAATTGTCCCCATTCTCCTGGAGAAGAGAATATTCTTTTCAAATAACAAAAGCGAGGTGGGTTCTCTCCGGCTTCAGTATAGAAATAGTCGGCCTGCGTTGGAGCACCGGTTGAGGTTGGGTAATTGGTCTCAAACGCACGACTCGCATACGTTCTAACAAAATCCAATGCCTCCAGTGTCGGAGCGATTTCGTGCACATCTTGTATGGCTTCCTTGGCCGCGCTGTATTGCGGCGTTCTGATAACGTGCTTTGGTGAACAAAAGTCATCGGAAGTCCCATATTCTAGCAGTCCACCAATTGCAGTTTGTGGTTGCGATGTTGTATCATTCACGATCGTACCCCAATACCACATGAATCCGTCCGCATCGAGCGCTGCAGACATCCACACAACAAGCTTTATTTCGTTAGGGCTTGGAATTCTATCGACGCAATCTATTGAATCACAGTTCATATTCCTTGGCCCATCACCTCGTGACTCAAGAAGTACCCAGAACTTTACGCCTCGCTCATGCGCGTGCTCGATTTCAAAGGCAAGTGGAGCGCGATATGCGCTATCGCTCGGTTGGTCTATGCCATAGAGAGCTTCAAGCGGCGCACGTCCCCAAATATCGTAGTCAAACGCACACTGAATGGACTTCTTCCCGTCGTACTTCTGTGAGGTCGAGCAATTTGTTGTCTGTTGAAACGTCAAATATGGAGAATCCGAATTGGGATCCGTGGACAGACCTTTCGGGAGCATTTGTTCGAAAGTAAATCCTTCTTCTGTTGCTCGCGGCACGCAAGTACTGTCTGCCTGATAGGGGTACAATTCTGTCATGACCACTTCCACATTCGTGTTCTCGTATGCAAGTGCTTCATAGAAATGATCGCGTGGTCCCGTACCAATCAGATTAGTTTCCCACCCATTAAAAAAGCAAGCTTCGCCCGCTCGCTCTTTTACAATTCGTGCTACGCGTGCCATCGGGCCGTCCATGTTTGGATTCCACTCGTCGAAGTACCAGCCTGTGAAACGGTCACCTGCTGACTCCTTAACATCTATGAACTTCTGTGCAATCAGTTGTTCATAGTATTCGCTTGAATCAGACTCAAACATTTGATGATAAGCTTCATCTGATACGCCGATGTCATACACACTAAACGGGAGTTCACCAGTCGTCGTGATCATAATGCGGTATTCGAATCCGCCGTCCCACCGTGTCCCCCAGTGTACCCATGACTCATTTGGGTAGTAACCAACTGAATGGCCGGGGCCAGCCCATGAATCGGTCGTAACCGGCGTGTCATCAGATACATCTGTATAGAAAGTCAAGTCCTCGGCTGTTAACCAGTACTTTTTCGTGCCAAAGAAATCCAAAGGATGACCGAAATCATCGGAGAAAAGGGGTTCCGGCCCGAAGCGGACCCAGCGTGCACCTTGAGACCACATAGAAGGAAATTTGTCTTCAAATCCGCGCATGCTTCCAAAAAAACGGAGATCACCGATGTGAATGTTTTCTTCGACAGTGCTGTCCACTTTGGCTCGAATGGTCGTGACAAAAGTCAGGGGTTCACAATCCCCTTCCCTGCACCAACCCCACCAATCGTTATACGGATCCCCAAACTTCTTTGCCGGACGGAAAAGCGTGTCCGTTGTGTCAAGGGCGGGAATACTAAGAATTGTTCCAAATACACCAGCGGCAATTTGAGCCGCTGCGGTATCCGTTTCGCTACCCCAACTACCTACCCCAAAGACCGGAGAGAAATATGTTGTGTCCGATGTGCTTGCAATGGCTGCATCGCGATGCTGAGCTTCAAAATAGCGATAGGTTTGGTTGTTTCGATAGTCATTAAACACCTTGAGGGATGTACCGGCCAACATGCTGTCATAGTTCAACCCATAGTCGTAGAATACACATAGGTTGGTTATTCCCAATTCATCAAACCATCGCAGCGCTTCAGCATTGTTCGCTACGTTTGAAATCCAAGTCGCTCGGTCGTCATTGCCTTCACAATCACCGTAGGTAAATCCGGTTCTAGTCAGGTTGACTTTGAGCGTGGAGTAAGGATCATAGTACGCGCTGACGTCAAACGCGTATGCGTGTTCCATCGTTAGAAGACAACTAATACAAAGAAACGTGATTTGCGTGATTTGAATTAGTCCAGGCGCTTGCATAACAAACTCTCCTTTTTTGCTTCTATTTAAGCACAACGAGCTTCTGCGACAACATGTTGTTCGCCGTGTAAACCTGAACAACATATTGTCCGCTGGAAAGGTTTGAAACGTTATATGAATAACGTGTCTGCTGACTTGCTTGTATCGGGAAAGCGTCCACTCGTTGGCCCAAGATGTTGTACACCACGACGCCCAATGGACCTGTTGGTGATGGATTGCTAATGGACAATGTCACCATACTGTTTGCTGGATTTGGATATAGGGTTAGCGAGATCGCGACCGGTATGGGGGACCCAATTCTCCCAATAGAAACGACGTACGTTGTATCACCTGCAAAGATCACGACGCGGCCTCTTCGCCCGTCGTTATCAGTGTTTACACAACCCACAGCGAAGTCATCCAGCCCGTCTCCATTCACATCCCCAAGCGATTCTGCTGAAAATATTCCCACCAAATTCAACGGCGGGGCCCGGCCAGCTATCTGAAGAATTGGATTAGGATTCACCCAAGTACTGCCAAGATATAACGCAAAATGCCCCCAACCGTTGTTGCAAGAAGTGCTTAAAACGACAACATCGTCATAGCCATCGCCGTTGAAGTCTCCAGCGCTCTCCGCCGCACTTGTGCCTCCACCAGTACAAAGGAAATTTACGGTAGCATCTTCTTCTTCGGGGATGAAGTCGCCACCGAAAAACACATGACACTGTGTTGTGCCAAGAGTAACAATGTCTTTCCTGCCATCACCGTTCAAATCTGCGGACATGGTCCCGCCTGGCACTGAAACGTTCCACTGACGCGCAATTGTGTCCGGAACTGAGGAGCCGAAAAATATCCCCCCCCCCGGTGTGTCCGGTCCATGAGTGATGAAATCGTCAAACCCATCCCCGTTGAGGTCGCCATTCGTTAAAATCGGCAAACAGTTCTGCGGGCTTTGTGCATGCTTCACCCAATCCGGAATCGTATCCCAATTCGCCGAACCGAAAAAAATATCCGTGCGGTCTATGGTGGGGGTATAACGGTAAATGTCGGAATGTCCATCCCCATTGAAATCGCCAAGAGGCTGAACCCAAACATCAAGCGGACGAGCGTCAAGAACGTAATCATTATTCATGTCTGCATCTGGGCCTCCCAGAAAAATGTGAATAATTTGACTGTCTGGCGCAGACACAAAACTTAAGGTCAATTGCCAATCAATGTATCCATCCCCATTGACGTCCCCGATTGCGGCTCCACCGTAGCGTAGAAATACATCTGGATTACGAATAAACGACATATAGGGGACTGTCTCAGGCGGATTGCCTCCATGAAACAACAGAAAACGAGCTTCATTTTCAGGGAGCTCATTGTACTCCCCGTTTGCGCTGACAGCCCAATCATCAAACCCATCGTTGTTCTGATCGCCCATCGCCCAAATGAGATACCCAAATTGTGCATGGTTCCCGTCGCCTGAACGGTCCCAGATAACTTCTTGAGCGGGCAATGCGCTTGTAAAGATCAATAAGAAGAGCAGAAGCTTCATTGCTGAGTCCATTCTTGGTTAACTTTGCCGAAACCAATTCGATAGTCGTTGAACACCTTTAACGACGTCCCTGCCAACATGCTGTCATAGTTCAACCCATAGTCATAGTAAACACACAGGTTGGTCAGGCCGAGCTCCTCATACCACCGCAGCACCTCTGAGTTATTGGCAATATTTCCAAGCCACTGAAGGTGATCGTTTTCATCAACAACGTTGTTCGAGTTACAATCGCCTAAATTGAAACCACCTTTCCGGGTGTGAACGCGAACAACGGAGTAGGGGTCATAATATGCACTGACGTCAAAGGCAAGCGCGGAATCAAAGCTATGAATGACAAGGAGCAAAAATCCGACGCTTAAACAAATCTTAGCGTAACTTTGCCGTTTCATGAGATATTCCCTTTAATAAGTTACTTTAAGACAACCAATTTTTGTGTTGTGAAATTCGTGTTCGTATAAGCTTGGACAATGTAATGTCCGCTGGCGAGACGTGAGGTGTTGTATAAATATCGTGTTTGCAGATTTGCGTTTAATATGATTCTGTCCACCGTTTGGCCCAAGAGATTGTACACAATCACGCCCAACGGACCGGAATTTATTTGTGATGAGATGTCAAAAGTCGCAACGCCGTTGACGGGGTTCGGGTAAATGGACAGCGACAACTGATCAGGAACTGCCGGTCCGACTTTACCAATAGGAACGATGTAAGTTGTGTCTCCCGCAAAAATCACGACGCGGCCTCTTCGACCATCGTTATTAGTGTTTACACAACCCACAGCAAAATCATCAACACCGTCGCCGTTGACGTCACCTAACGGCTCCGACGTAAATATCCCGACTAAGTTTAACGGCGGGTCACGGCCCTCGATTTGAAACACCGGATTCGGATTCACCCACGGACTGCCTAAGTACAGAGCCATCTTGCCCCAGCTATTATTGCAAGTTTGGCTAATCAAGATAATGTCATCATACCTATCATGGTTAAAGTCGCCAACACTTTGGATTTCCTGCACCGCGCCATCCGGACAGCCCGGAAAATTAAGCACCGCATCGGGAGTATCTGGTACAATATCCTGGCCAAAGAAAACTCGTGCACCGGCTGTTAAACGCGTTACAATATCATCCTTCCCGTCACCGTTCAAGTCAGCCGATATTGTACCGCCTTGCGCCGAATTATTCCACTGCTGGCGCGCAATTGTGTCCGGATTGGCAGAACCGAAATATATCCCCCCCCCGGACCATTGGGTCTAAGGCTAATAAAATCATCGAAGCCGTCACCGTTAATATCACCCCCAGTTGTGATAGGCAAACTGCTTTGATGACTTTCACTGTGCTTAACCCAATCCGGAATCGTGTCCCAATTTGCCGAACCAAAAAATACCTCCGTTCGATCTATTGTCAGACCTAAATAGTGATAAATATCGTCAAACCCGTCACCATTGAAATCACCTAACGGCTGCACCCATGAATCCAGCGGCCGTGTGTCTAAAACATAATCAGGAATCATATCTGCATCTGGGCCACCGAGGTAAATTCTCGTAAATTGACTATCAGATGCGCTAACAAAAGTGACACGAATTCCCCAATCAATATAACCGTCCCCATTAATGTCTCCGAGTGCCTGTCCACCGTAACGGATATTGATTGCTGGATCCCGAATGAAAGACATATACGGTTCGATCTCAGGCGGATTACCTCCGTGGAAGAGTAGAAAGCGAGCTTCATTTTGAGGAAGCTGGCCGTATTCCCCATTTGCGTTGACTGCCCAATCAGCAAACCCGTCGTTGTTCTGGTCACCGAGTGGATAAATCTGAATGCCAAACTGAGCATGGTTCCCATCACCCGAACGGTCCCAAAGGACATCCGGTTGGGCATTCGTAATAGTCGCAATGAAAAGTATAACTATAATGCTGTATCGCATGGCAGCTTTCTCCAGAGTGAACTTAAAACCAATAATAGCTATTATCAAGATCAAATGAATTATTGCGTGCTTCCACATAGCGATAGATGCCTGTGTGCATCCAATCGTTCATGACTTGGAAGGATCTCCCGGAAAGAACTCGGTCGTAGTCAAGCGTATCGTCGTAATACACGCACAGGTTGGTCAGGCCAAGCTCTTCGTACCACCGCAGCACCTCCGAGTTATTGGCAATATTTCCAAGCCACTGATTGCGTTCGTTTTCGTCGATAACGGCATCCGAGTTGCAATCGCCTAAATTGAAACCACCCTTCCGCGTGTGAACGCGAACCACCGAATACGGATCATAATATGCGCTGACGTCGAAGGCTTGCGCGGAATCAAAGCTATGAATGACAAGGAGCAAAAATCCGACGCTTAAACAAATCTTAGCGTAAATTTGCCGTTTCATGAGATATTCCCTTTAATAAGTTACTTTAAGACAACCAATTTCTGCGAAACAATATTTGAAAGCGATTGCGCTTGAATGATATAAATTCCTGACGCGAGTGCGCTCGCGTCATAAGCAAGACTTTGAGTTCCCGGAGCGAGCGTGAACCTGTTTACCGTTTGCCCAAGGAGGTTGAAGATCGCAAGCTCTGAAGGTTTTGAACCGAGCGGCTGTTCGATTCTGATTGTCGCAACGCCATTAACCGGATTGGGGTAGATGGACATGGAAAAATCCTGCGCAAGCGGCGGATGTTCGCTTGCGTCAATATGCAGCGTCGTATCCCCGGAAAGAATCACTACCCGTCCACGTCGGCCATCATTGATATCTCTTTGGCATCCAATTGCAAGATCGTCTATGCCATCACCGTTTACATCTCCAAGCCCAATCGCACGCCAAATCGGAACATTGTTAAAAGGCGGCGAACTCATTCCTTCAATCCGGAGCACGGGGTACGGATTTAACCAAGGGCCGCCCAAGTATAGCTGTAACGCGCCAAATCCATTGGCACAGGCATCTGAAGTCGCCACAAGGTCATCGTAGCCATCATTGTTGTAGTCACCGGCGCTTATTAGAGAACTTACAGTTCCTTCAGAACATCCGGGGAAATCAAGAACAAAAGTAGGAATAAAAGAGGGTGTTTGGCTACCCAAATGTACATCAATCGTTTGATATTGACCCACAGCTAAATCTGCAGAACCGTCACTATTTATGTCCACCGAAAGCGTCGCGGGAAAAGCAAAATTCCCAAACCATATCATGTCGGGAATCGTGTCGGGTATTGCGCTTCCCAAGTAGATATATGTGGAATCATTTTGCCCTACCACTCGTCGTGTCAAATAATCATCAAATCCGTCGCCGTTAAAATCACCAAAGACGTCAAAGCTAGGTCTACTGTTCCCTGAGCCAAGCGGCTCGCCTTGGTTGACAAGATCAACACTCATGTTCCAGTCACCATTACCAAAGTAAAAAAACGTCAGGTCCGTCTCGCGACTGTAGTAATAAACATCTGCACAGTCGTCACCATTGTGATCCCCCACACGACCGAGCCGATCAAGTGTTACCTCAAAAGGCATTCTTAGTATCGCTTCCGGAATGGTATCAGCACTCGCCCCCCCCCCCATAAAGCTCAAAGGTTGCACTGTCCAATCCAGGTATGAAATAACCAATGACCCAATCTATATATCCATCACCATTGAAATCTCCGATTGTAGTCAAATTGTACATATATGGCGCTTCAGCCCCTTCTCGTGGACGAAAAGTCAAATACGGCGTTTGTGATGGCGGGTTGCCGCCATAAAAGAAATTCAGTCGGTCATCAAGTCCTGATGGCTGATCGTTTGATCCACCTGAGAACACAGCCCAGTCGGCAAAACCATCATCATTCTGGTCGCCTAAGGGCAAGATCAGCCCCCCGAAATGTGCTTCGTTCCAATCCCCGTTCCGCACCCAAATGACTTCTTGGGCTTGGGCGAGACTTGCCCAGACCAGCACTCCGAACAATAATCCTATCATATCGAGTTTCCTCCTAAACAAAACCGCGAACCCCACCCGCTTCAAGAATTTGAATGCAGATAGAATTCGCGTCATAGTTGTGGTCTCCAAGGTTAGTTTCTCCGTCAGATCCCCAAGACCTGAACGGAAGATAGCAAACGGCCGGAAAGAAGTCAAGTTGTGCATATTTAACTCGATGTTAGATTCGCCGCCAGAAGCTGTGAAAAATCTTGCGCGCTTTCTGCAGTGTGACTCCAAAGTACTCACGCAATTGCACGACGCACCACAGTCAGCAATCAATGTAAGTGTTTCAAGGGTGCGACACAAGATTGCCACAGAATCTGTTAAATATGTGACTTTGTTGCACGAATCGCTAAGGAAATCGCACAAACAATAGCTTGCTCTTGCCTGCCCGTAATTCTCTGTGAAGATAGACAGATCTATTCGTAAACGATACTTCAAAGGTTGTTGTTGGAATCTGGATAAAATAATCGCTGGAGCGGCGGTCTGCATCGGGGACGTTGGCTGGCGAACGCAAGATGCTGGCTGAAATTCGGGCCCAGGCTTGTGCCGGATTCCCTTGTTAAACCGTGACTTACGGCCGGGCAATCCCGGATCTGACCAGTCAGTCCCGGTAAACCCATAAAAATCAACCCCCGGGATTCGGCCTGTGGGGCGTTGGCCGCCGACCGCCGTACGCTGCCGGACGATCGGCCGAAATTGAACATCAAATTTACAATCAGCTCTGTAGAATGAGAGACTAACTGGAGAGGAGAAGAAAGACGACTGACTGACATCTTGACTGCTTCTCACAGACAAGTCGGGCAAGCCCCACGCGCAGATCAGGGCATCAACCAAGGTCTTTGGGCAGGACAATGCGGGGAAGACTGGCAGGAACATCGAATCTAGTTTGACCGGTCGCGGTACTTTACAAATCGAAGTGTTTGATCGCTTTCATGTTCGCCAATGAAAACTTAAGGAACGGTGCGTGTCGAAAAATCGGCGGTGCCATTTTATCCGTGCAAATAAAATCGTCGATTCACTTTTTGGCATTCCGCCGAATAACCGCGAAAACCAATTAGATCACGATCGCAAAAAATTTTGATTTCTTGTCGATATAGGGGGTTTTGAAGGGTTAATCACTTGAAATTCGCCTTGCGGGACTTGCAATCCGTCCATGAATTTTGTATATTCTTAGTATGGAATTGGCAGTTCTACCGAATCGAAATTCCTAAAGAAATACGATCGAATCCCGGCGTTAAACTGAAAAATCAGAATAGCGCCAATACTATAGACGAACGACTAACGATTGAAAGCAGCACCAAAGGGTGCCTTTCAGTAAGTGACTTCGTCTGTATGGAATGATTCGAATGTAAATGCAATCAGAAACCTATCAGCCGAAGTCGCACAGACTCCGGCTTTTTTTATGCCGGTGAATTAACCCCTATATGGAGAATGCAAATATGAAAAAAACACAATTCCCCTGGTATGAACCCCAGGCAAAAGAAAACTACATCAACCAGTAGATTGACATCCTGGTAGCATCACTTCTAGACCGCAATGCACAGTTCTACCTTTATCGAAACATGGAAATCATGTATGTGGATGGCCAAGTCATCGACCTATTCCGAAAGAACGACGTGCTTGACTACCTGAAGCAGGTGAATTTACTTCCCGTAGCTTATGCGCGGGATGTGGTCGAACTATTTCGAACAAGAATCAATCCGTTATACACTGTGATTCCGCTTAGCGGGATCGGAACAGTTAACGGAATCAAGCAGCCGCGTCCGAAGATGACACGCTATCTTGGATCTGCGGAAATTATCTGGCTACAACAAGCCATTGAAAACAGCATGCTTTCACAAACACAAGGAGAGTAACAATGAAAACCAAAGACTTTGGAATTAGCTGCCTGCTGGCATCGCACAGATGCGAAATGATCGGGCACGAACTGGATGCACGCGGCCAAGTATGGATTGAATGGCGCGATACGGAGCTAACACGTAAGCTCGAACGCGACTTCTTCAGCGGAACCGCCAGTGTTAACTTAGCTGACTACTTAAGCAGCCAAAAACAAATCAAAACATTAATCTTTAACCTAAGGAGACAAGCATATGGTGACCAAGAATATGAATTACACAGAAGACCACTTAGTATTTAATCAGACTGAAAGCGCGTCGATGAATGGCGCACATATTAATAATATTACGTTTGAAATTACGTTATCTGTTTCAACACAAGAAGTAACTACAAAGGAAGAAGCGAAAAAGGTCATAGACTTTACGCAGCATACCTTTGTTGCAAGCCCTGATTCTGACGAACTGGCAGGTTTGTTTCAGACCCGCTTGTATTCTACAAACACTTGGGCTAGTGGATGTACTAATGATGCCTATGCTGGCATGACCGGAGTCACCTTGGATTTCGACCACGGGTTCACCATCGGCGAAGCACAGGATGCATTTCAAGATTTCAACTATATCCTTCACACCAGCAGAACACATCAGTTTGCTGAAGACGGCATTGCAGAAGACCGCTTTCGCCTGATACTTCCATTTGCACAAGGTTCATTAGCCTTCACTTCAGGTGATGAGGCGCGTAAGGTCTATAAGAAGTTGATGGAGCTTTACCCGCAGGCCGATAAGGCTTGCAGCAATCCCGGTCGTAAGTTCTTTCCCAGCACACGTGAACTAAACACACCATTCCTGTTGGATGTTCACGTCACAGGGAAGTACTATTCCGTTGACATCAGTAATGTGCCGGATGATGATGACGCAAGAAGTTCGGCCACGAAACCCTACAAGTGGGATGGCAAACTGCGCCCAAAATCAGGCTTATTGAAAGTTTTGGCTCACTGTCCTTTTGTGAAGTGGATGTCTGACCATATCAGCGATCCAAACGTCCGAATTCGGGAACCACTTAAATACGCCTTGATAACAAACCTCGCAAGGTTTCAAGGTGGCCGAGAAGCCATACATGACATCCTGAAACGCGATTGGCGCAAGAATAAGTACAACGAAGGCGTCGTGGATTCAAAGATAACAAACGCTTTGCAGAATGGTGGACCACAACGCTACGCTACGATTCGTGATTTGGGTTGGGAGGGTGAAGTTCCTGACTGGCCAGCATCACCCGCTGGTTGGGCTTGCTACGTCGACCTTGATGGGGTCCTAGGTAAACTGAAGTCAGTGAAAGGCAAGGAAAGAATGGACGCGTTGCGCGTTCACTTCATTGAAGACTTTCACTTGCTTGCATACCAACGGGCAGCGGACTGGTTAACGAAGTTATCGCAGGATTTACAGCTTGGGAAAGAACTGCTGGAACGCATGGCTTGTGATGCGATCAGTGATGCAGATCTGGAAGGCCGTGACTTAAAAGATGTACTAAAAGGCGCGGCAGGCCTTGGGGCATCACCAGAAGATCGTGGCCGAATCATCTATCGCTGGTTTATCAGCAATGGTGGTTTGGTGTATCGTGACCGAGACCACCGGGGTTACTGGATTTGGGAGGGAACAGTGTACGAACTTGGTAACAATCAACCTTTTCACACATTTGTCTGGCGCATCACAGGCCTAACGCATGAAGGTATCGAAAGTCGCAAAATCTGGGCAGCACTAAAAGCTGAAACTGATACCCAGGGCACCTATCTGAATTCGTTCAGTTGGATTCATACGGACGGCAACAGGAATACTATTCATGTTCATCTGAATTCCGAAGTCGACCGAATTCTGCGGATTGACCCATTAGGGGCAACTTTTGTTGAAAATGGGTCGAATGCGGACTCGATTCTGTTGGCACCTGCACCAAAGATGTCGCCTGTGGCATTAGTGCAATTGAACAGCACAGGATACCAAAATGCATTGCTTGAATATGACAACTTGGTCCTTCGCAATCTCGCGACGACAAGAAACAACCAACTTTTGGTCGGATGTTGGGCCATGACTTACCCGTTAATGGACTATGTCAAGACACTGCCGCACTTGCGCTTTGACGGTGTTTCATCATCGGGCAAAACCCGTGGTATGGAATTAATATCACAGTTCATCTACGGTGACAATCATTTGAAAAAGGCGACTGAAGCGGCGAACTACACAGACGGAGCTAGAAATCCGTTAGTATTACTGGACAACGTTGAAGTCGCCAACTTCAACCAAGGCCTAGGTGACTTTGTGCTGACCGCTGCTACGGGGATCACCAAAGAAAAGCGTGTGATTGGAACGGATCATGACACCGTATTGGAAAAAGTGCATTGCTTGGTTGCGACCAACGGTATTGAAAACCTGGGAAAGACCGAACATATTAACCGCACGCTGGCTATCAAATTTGACCGTTGGCAGCATCCGTCGCCGTACTGGTCTGAACGTGTTTATACGCGTATCGCTGCTGCCAGACCGCAGATGGTTTCCGCGCATATGTCACTCGTTAGTCGGGTTCTGGCAAAGATCGCCAGTGGCCGTTTAGAATGGTGGCAGGATTATCTGGAAGTGAACCACCCCGGGCACGCTAAAGACCGTTCAAATAGCTTCATTTCCTTGATGGCCTTGATTCTGGAAGAACTTCTGCCGGCTTTGGAACCGGCGTGTCAAGTTGAAGTCATCGTATCAGACTGGGTGAAAGTTCAAAACCAGCAGGGCAAAGAAGTGGCAATTGAATCAAATCAGATTGTTGGTTATTTGGAAGCAATTCTCGAAGATGCTTCGGCAAGCCCATTGGTTGTAGATGAAACATTCCGCAACTGGGGATATGAAGTGAAGGTAATCGGGCGCAAGGTTATCGGAACAGCATCACAACTACATCATACTTTTGGTGCCGTAGCGCGTCGCAAGGGGTTGAAGTACGAATATAAAGATGCGCGACAGCTGGCGATGCGTATCGCAGATACCGCAAAGACGCTTGCTGTTGGCGAAGCCACGGATGGTGTTGTAGTGACAAGAAACTTCTCGCTGAAGACCGAAAAAGACCGCACCAAAACAACAATCTACACCTTCGATTTTGACGGCGGGAGACCTGATGATTCGGATGCAGGTGACGAATAGTGCTTCCTGCACCCCACCTGCAGGGCAACCTGCAACCGTAAGTATATAAAATGTTGTATCTTAAGCGTAGATTGCAGGTATGCAGGAAGGGAAAAAGAAAAATGTAATGTATATAGGAACGGGGGAGGCTACCCCCCCCCTCCTATGAAGGGGGTGCATTTATTAGCACCTGCCCGCACCTGCACACCTGCAGTTTAAATCACAACAAAACAATTCTATTTTCGAAGAAGATCCCCAAAAAATGAAAACACCCAACCAAAACCCCCAAACAACAAGCCTGAAAGCCCTCGGATTTCGAAGACGAAAACCAGAACCCATCAAACCCGATGTCGACTACCCACGGCACGATGAACGAACACCGCAGGCACCAGCGTACACCCAAATGTGGTTGGATCATTGGTCGCATTGGGGTGATGTTAAGAATCCCGTAGGATCACCGATGGAGTAGGATCCCCTCCGATGTCTTGTTTCACAGCGTCATTGTTAGTGAAAATGTCACGATGGTTTTACTACAAGAAGAATGCCGACCTAAACGGGTTTCTTCCCACGCAAACGCCTCGACTTGGATGTCGGGGCTTTTATTTTTTGTGTTTGAAAGTTGTCTCCGGTAACTTCGCCAAATGAAATGCCGTAAGCCCGTCGCTTCCTCGTTTGTCCTTGCGGCCTGTAATTACAAGCATGGACTGTCCTGGAATCAAATGCCCAAACTTTTCCTGTACGTCAGGGAAGACGGTGACGTTCAATAGACCAGATTCATCTTCAAGGGAGAAGAAGATAACTCGCTTGCCGGACTTGGTAGGTGGTGTGTGCGGTCGGATCACAACTCCTGCTGCGGAAAGCACGGCTTTCGAGTCTTGATTAGTTTTAACCTCACGGCACGTCTGAATTCCCTTTGCGGTCAAAGTGTCCCGCCAGAAGGAGATAAAATGTCGATCCGGAGAAAACCCTAAAACACGATGTTCCTGCATTGACCGTGTGAACGCATCGAAATCTGTTCTTCGAGAAATCACGGGTTCAAGATCCAGTGCTAATGCAAGCTTGTCCGTTTCAACCGGAGGCAAGATTGATCCTAAACTGAATAGAAGTTCTTTGCGATTCTTGTGTAGCGAGTCAAACGCACCTGCCAAAACAAGATTCTCCAGTAGGTCACGACTCAGTCGAACGCGACGGACAAAGTCGCCCCACGATGCATACGGAGCTGCACCAATAATCTTGTTCGCTTCCGCCTCATTCATCCCTGAAACCTGCAGCAATCCGATTCGAATTGCTTCATTCTGGACTGAAGTCGTAGCACGACTACTGTTACAGTCCGGTCCCAAAACAGCAATTCCACGTCTTCTGGCTTCATTTATCAGTGTGGCGGCAGGGAAAAATCCCATTGGTTGATGATTCAGTAGCGAAGCATAGAATTCTTCTGGATGATGTTGAAGTAGATAGGCTGTTTTGTAGCTGGTGTCTCCAAAGGAAGCAGCGTGTGCTTCACAGAATCCATATCCCGCGTACCCCTGAATCCACGTAAAAACCTTTTCGGCAAGCTCTGGTTCAACGCCACGCTCGATGGCCTGCTTTACGAACTGTTCGCCTAGCTCGGCCATCTTCTCATACGATCGGTTGTGTGAAATAGTCCTGCGTAATACGTCTGCCTGTCCGGGTGTAAATCCAGCTAATTCTACTGCAATGCTAATAACCTGCTCTTGGTATAGTACAACTCCGTAAGTATGTTCAAGAATCTTGTCAATGACCGGATGGATTGATACGACCGCTTCCGTCCCATTTCGCCGTCTGACAAACGGTTCAACCATTTCGCCCTTCAGTGGTCCAGGGCGAATCAGTGCGACAGCTGCAATGACATCTTCGATTGTTCGGGCCTGAAGCCTTGGTGCGAGAGATTGTTGTGCAGGACTTTCATTTTGAAATCCTCCTGTCGTTTCACCAGAACGAAGTAGCTCGAAGGTTTTTTCGTCGTCCAACGGAATCTTGTCGTACTCAAACTTCGGGGAGTGCTCTCGAACCATTACTGCCGTGTCTTCTACTACGCCCAGCGTAGGAAGTGAAAGTAAGTCGAATTTAACCAGCCCCAAGTCTTCCACACCGTCCTTGTCATAATGTGATATCAACATACCGTTTGCGGCTCGCAGTAGTGGTGTTATTCCCTGAACCGACGCGCCTGTGATCATTACGCCGCAGGGATGCGCCGAGATGTGTCTGGGCATATCATCCAAACCGGCGCAGAGTTCGAATAGAAGCTCGAACTTCTTCTTGTCTACCTGCAAAGATCGAATTTCGGGTCTACTGTCGAGCGTTGACGCAATTCGTTTAGCAGAAAGTGCCCAATGGGAATACCTTGCTAACTTGTCTATGTCTTCAGTTTCAAATCCAAGCGCCTTTGCAACATCCCGGATTGCACCCCGTGCCCTGTATCGATTGAAGGATGCTACACCAGCGACGTGGTCTTGCCCGTACTTGCCAATTACGTATTGAACGATTTCCTCGCGATACCGACGGTCGAAATCAATATCAATGTCCGGCAGCGATTCTTTTCGTTCAGGGTTGATAAACCGCTCGAAACGTAGATTGCGCTTGAAGGCATCCACTTTTGTGATGTCGAGACAATATGCGACGACAGAGTCTGCCGAGCTTCCTCGCCCGGCGTATCTGATGCCCTTTGACCTCGCGAAGTTCAAGAGGTCATGGACAATCAGAAAATACCCTGCGAACCCCAAGTCCGTGATGACCCTAAGTTCGTATTTGATGCGCTTGTCGAGTTCGCTTCCTATTCCCCCGTACTTTCTTCGGGCACCAGCTTCTGTCAACTTGTAAAATTCACGGATTGAAGAATCGTCAGATTCACAGCCAAACCTGGGACGATACATCTCGTCGTTCAGTGAATAGTCTTCGCAACGATCTGCGACGTTATGTGTCATTTCCAAGGCCTGCGGCATATCTTCAAAGAGCTTAGTGAATGCAGCTGGGCTGTGTAAATAGCCAAATCCGTTGATAGGTCGCTCCGGATGTGGGTCGTCCAGTTTGATTAAATTGCGAATGCAGGACAGCAGATCAAAGATGCGATATTGATCAGGATGGGCAAAGTGAACAGGATTGCAGGCTACGATGGGTATCTGCAAGTCTGAACAAATACTAACCAGCCTTGCGTTGAATTCCTGCTGCATCGGCTGGAATGTTCGCTCCACACGTACAAAGAAATCTGCGCCCTGTCTTTTTTGCATACGACGAAGCCAGGCTTCCGCCTTATCCATGCGCCGCTGAAACACCCATGAGGCAAAGGGTGCATCATTGCCACCTGCAATCAGAATCAGGTCTTCTGCATGATCAAGAAGTTGTTCTTCACGAAGCATGGGCTGACGTCGCTCATTCTCTGTATGCGATTCCGTAAGTAGCCTACAGAGAGAAGCAAAACCCTTGCACGATTTGGCAAGGGCGATTATTCTGCCGGTACTAAGTGTAAGTTCCACCCCGAGTATTGGTCGAACTCCATGTCGTTTGCATAGGCCTAGAAACTCCGGGACTCCACACAAGTGATCTACATCGGTCAGCGCAAGTGTGTCATACCCGAGCTGTGCCGCGACCTTGACAAGCTCTTCTAATCGCGACGCGCCGTTCAGAAAACTGTACTCGCTGCGAACCATAAGTGGAACAGGTGGTCTCATGCAGATTTGGCAAGCCAATCACCAGAGTTTGGATTGCGGCACAATAACATTCGCCGTTGATTCGTCAATACAAGAAAGAACTCCCTTGCGGCTTCTGTTTCCCACCAGCGTCCGGCTTCCCACCAATGATCCAAAACGCAGACAATTAGCTGCGACTGTCCACGCCACAGCAGAGAATTGGGTGCACCTGAAGTGCATGTGACATTAACGGGCTCCATGTTAAGGAAGGGTTAGACCGCGTGACTGATAGACTAACTGTGCAAAGCGCGGCTGCTGACGTGCATACGCCGTGCTTCCGGAAACCAATAATTCACTTCCATATCGAGAGCGGAGTTTGTTCTGTGCGCGTTCAAGTTGTTCGGCAGCGTTGTTGGTAAGGGACTTTTCCCAAAGCAAGTCTTGTGTTACTTGACGGGGAAGTAAACCTCGCGCTTCAACGCCAATGCTCTTTAGGCTATGCTGCATTTCATCTGGCAGCAAATCAATCAGAATCTTCGTAAGCCGTCCTTCAGTAAATACCCCTTGCGAAAGCTTATGGTCAACTTCGTGTTTCAGCAGCTTTGTTTTGTAGATTATTCGCAAGCATGAAGTCTGCATGTTGGATTTCATCAGTTGCACAGCAATATCGTTTGCAACTTCCGTTATAGCCCGTTGATAGGCTTGTTCATCAGATTCTGTGATATCCACGCAAGCTTCAATCTTGCGGGGCGGAAAGTTGGGACGAACGGGTTCCTTGTGCCTTGTTAGGCACTTCAGCACAAAGTTTCGGTCGAATCCGAGATGCGATTCTAGAAACCTTGATGGTAATTCCATGACTTGCGCGACAGAATGAATGTCGAAATGGTGGAGACGATCCGTAACGCGTTCCGGCAGTGCCATGGCTTCGATAGATAGCTTAGACAGGACAAGAGATTCCATCGCAGGAGTGATAAATTGATTGTGCCCGCGAGCAAGCCAAGCCATCCACTTGTCCGCACCACCGCCCCATTTGATATTCAGGCCCGTTGTCTTCGTCAGCTCTTCATTTAGACTTCGAACCATCGAATCAGCATTGCCAAACCGCTTGTAGTCTTTCGTAATGTCCAAGTAGCCTTTATGAAGATCCGTGGTCTGAACCATAGGCGTGAATCCGGCGACCGAGGACCAGACTTGCTCAAATCGATCTGAATAGTCTTCGGGTCGAAACTCCCGAACTTCGAGACCCGGACATCGTCTTCGTGCCAGTCTGATCGCGTCACCGACTCAAACTCCGTGCCGGATCGCTTCATCTGATGCTTCAAGGACAAGCCGGTTCCTAGCAATAACCTGCGTATGGTCTTGAGGCATACCATGGAGGAAGAACCTCGGAAGCACAATAAAAACAATCATAGAAATCTTATCATTTATTCATTTGTTCAATGAATATACGGAGCAATTTCGCATGAGTCAAGGGTTCTCAAAGCATGCTTTCCCGAAAGCCAGGGCTTCTACATAAACCCCGTCGTTATCTTCTTCCCGGCTAATACCCTAAGAATCATTCCAAACCTGGTCTCGAAACCGAGTTTGGAATTTTTTTTGTTGATTTTTTGACGGTACCTTGGTACTCCCCTTAGTAATTCAATCGAGCATCAATTGTTATACTAAAATAAGCCCCAGTGATGCTGGATCACCGCAAAGATGCTGGTCTGAAGCACCATTGTTAGTCCAAAGATCTCGATTTTCAAGTAAAAGAAAAGAGGCCCACAATATGGACCTCTTTCACTCTTGAAAGCTCCAGTTTGTCATGTTGAAGCTATTTATTTTCGAATCACCTTACACACGGCGTTGACACCCGTGGCAATGCTCCGAATCAACTCACATAGTATATTTGTCATACAATTCCTTTCGGTGTTTGTCCTTGGACAAGTTCTTATGCCATAAAAAAGAGCCCCACGATTGTGAAGCTCTTCTGATATTTCAATACTGTGCTGGTGTGTTACCGGAGCAGAATCATTTTCTTTGCGTCGGCAAAAGATCCAGCACGAATTCTGTATATGTACAGCCCTGTGGCAACGTCCTTTCCTCCACTAGACTTGCCGCTCCAAATCACAGAATGGTGTCCCGGCCGCATTGTTGTATTAAGGAGCTCTGCTGCAACTTGCCCTAAGGTATTATACACTGCCACATTGACTTGCGTTCGTTCCGGTAAATCAAACTCTATCGACGTATTTGGGTTAAACGGGTTCGGATAGTTTTGATACAACTTGAGTTCCCTTGGAACCGCAGATGACATTTCAGGTTCATCATCACTACTTATTCGGCCAAGTTGCTCAACAAGGTCGAAATTGACACGTATTGCTTCCAGTGACGTGTTTATAATTATGGATTGTGGGAATCTGCTAAGCATTCTGTCATCAAGTACACCCTGGTAGTCGATCAGACCTGCAGACATTTGTATGCCCAGCACATCCATGAGGACCAAAAGCGAGTCCTCATCCGTCAGGTCAGAATCCAGAAGGTCTGCCAGCGCTTCAAGCGCGATTTCGTATTCACCTCTCGCGCTTCGGTATGAAGCTAAGAGTCGTTCCCCGTACACTCTTGTCGGATAGGCTGAACTGTCAACGGCAATCAAGCTGTCCATTAACGCAGGTATCCATGCTTCTCCAATTACTGGATCTAAGAACGCCTGAGTTGAAACACAATGTGTCATAGCCTGCCATGCAAGCATGTAGTCGTCGGAAGATGTTGCAATCGTTCTATAAATACTCTGTGCGCTTTCATACTCTTCGCTGGCTTCATATGCAACGGCAACCTGAAACAGGCTGTCGAAAAAGCTAGGTTCGTCGTCCAAGCGTTGAGCAATCTCATTGCCTCGCGGCGCGTGACTTGCACTCGAACCTTCGCATGGACCCCAAGGTGAAGACTCGCCCGTCCCTAGAGTAAAGTTATTTAAGTTACTAGGATAAAAATCATTGATGCTTACTGGCGTCCAGTTCCAATACTGCTCTTTAGCTGGATACGGCACCAAGGGATTCGGGTACGGGCTGTTCCAGTAAATGTATATGCCGGAAGAATTGTATTGATACCAGTCATTATGACCACCAGCTCCGCTTCCACCAGGATTGTCGATGATCGGCAACACACTTGCCCCATACATCTTTAAGAGCGTGACACTACTATCCTTGAATTCATTGCACGCTAAGCTGCTGCCCTCGTAGCCAAAAACAGGAGCTGTTCCTGACAGCGCCACAACCGTTGATGTATAGCTGCCTGACAACGGTGCGAGGTTTTCAAAAGTGCAGCACTCGAATGTTGGCGCGGTTCCGGACGTGGAGAAGAGCACCCCGTATACTGATGACCTACCAGAAAAAGTGCATTCCCGAAATTGGCCATTGGAGTGGTTAATATAGGAATTGATTCTGCTGCAGTTTGTAATGTCAACATTCTGAAACTTCACACTTGAGTTCAACAAATACAGACCGACACCTGTTGGTACATCATCAACGACCGTATTCTCTACCGTTTGGGTCACGCCCGGCGATCCCCACAGTCGCAGCACTGGAGTGTTTAGCGCCATGTTCGCACCCGAAAGTGTACAATTCGAGATTTGCACATTTGCCGGTGAGTCTGTATAAATACAGACAGTGTCACAGTCGGTAACGGTCACCCAGTCCATCGACAGGGAACCCTTCTTGACCGTAATCCCACGCCACGTTTCCCCAACATTCATGTTCTCAAGGCTCACTTCATTCGATGAAGAACCATTAACCTCAAGGGTTCCTCCGCTGTCGACAACTATAGCAGTTCGATAATCGAACTTTACGGTTACGCCAGCATTGATCGTCAGTTTCTCCCCTGCGCCAATTCGAATTGAATCCGTCACATAAATCGGCGACATAGCTGAAGTCCACAACGTGTCGTTGTAGGAAATGGGATCGTCAAAGGGGATACTATTCACCTCATAAGATCGAAGCACCCAATCAGTTGAGTTAGGCAGATAAGCGACGACCAATCTTCCCAGAAGTTGCCAGATATGAACAGGCTGAGATGCAGTATCTGGCCATGTAAACTCGCTGCGTGTGGCTGCCGATAGTTCATCAGTGTCATCCCAGAAGTAGAACGTACTTTCAAAGCGATTCATTCCCACAAGACCTTCGCTGGGGAATAATGCGACTTCATGTAATAAGTAGTCGGAGCTGTCGGTTGACCTTGCCCAATCCTGTGACACTCTGGCGATGGTATTTCCTGATGAAAGTGCATGCAGATGGTCAACACGCCTGTAAATGCCGTCGCACAGATATAAATGCAGATCGTTGCTACTCTGCAAATATCCTTCGATTCCACTGATCCAATTGTAGCCGCTGGCGGACAGACCCTGTCTCCCGTAGCGTCCCAGAATAAACCCATCATCATCCAGTCTGTATACGGCCTGCGAGTCCTCACTTACGACAAAAAACTGGTCAAAAGCCCGGACAATCCCAATCGGGCGCTTCACGTCATGGATACCGATTGTATCCTCAAGGGCAAGGCTGTTCGTCCATTGGTTGAATTTGAAGATTCCCATGATGTCGCCCGCCCAAAACGTAACAGCAATTCTGTCCGTCTCGGGGTTGAAATACTCACTTGCTCTGATTTGACACATCGCTGTGGCATCATGAAACGTTGTATCTTCAAGCATACCAGATGCTACAATGTCGCTTCCTGTGAGGCCATTCACCTGATCAATCTTGAACACGCGAAACAGCTCCTCATGAGCATCCAAGAAAACAACCCGGTAATCCGCAGGAGAAAGCTTGATGACATCCACGTCAACCGGATGAGCAAATCCGAAGTCCAGTGAATCAGATATCTCCAGAAACCAATCTGTGGAGAGGCTGTCAGCGTTTGGGATGCTTAAAAAATAAGGCTCAGCCGTTAATGTCAACTGTCCAAATGCTGAGATTGCGAACAAAAAAATGCTTACGCAACACGTCCTAATCATTTTCAACTACCTTAGTGCTGTGATTCGCTCTTTTTGGCAAGGATAACATCTCGCGCAGTATTGTAATCGATTTGTGCTTTCTCTGAGTCTATGGGACCAATTGGTGACACACGCCCGTATGTCGTATAAAGGACGTCTAAGAATTCCAGTGATTTGTCATATTGCCCGATATCCTTGGCTGCAATCCATGACCAAGTAAGTGCATTCCAAGAACGCCATCCGGTTTTGAGAAGGGAGTCCGTAAGCGTGACAGCCCTGCCTAAATTACCGCTCTTGAAAGCAAAACAAACGTAAGTTCCTATAACATTGTTGCTGTCATTGAGTGTGCATGGGGAGACTATTTGAACACAATCCGTTGCTGATAGCAGACCTGCGTTCAAATATTCGTACTCAGCACGTACACAAAGCCACTGTTCTCCAAAACTTTCAGGGATTGATATTAAGTACCTTAAAGTAGGCTTCTCACTGTTCCATGTTGTTTGTCGTTCATAGCCGGACAGTGAATCAGCTTTTTTTTGCGCCCGGTTAGAATAGTTTATGGGGTTTATCTGTCGAAGAACGATGCTATTATACGCAATGTTTTCGTCGTAATGCGATGCCGCACCAGCAAATAGCTGCAGATTGTCTGGCGCCGAATCTGTAGGCAATGTGTACCTCGTTTGAGCTGGGTCAATAACCTGAACGACGACTTCTGCTTGTGATCCTGCGAGTAGAATATCTTGACCTGTATCAGGGCAGTCGCTTCCAAGGTATCCTGCAATCTCGACCTTGAGACGTGGCTTTGCATTCACGACGTGATCACCCACAAATAGAACCACGGCAGCAAAGATGTAAATCAAGTTGATATTTGTCATACTTGTTCTCCCTTTCATTTCTATAAACTCCATCTCGGGGGTCTAAGACCTCGTTTATCCTTGCACCCGTACGGGCAATCCCCAACTTGTGTTACCCCGTATCCCATTCCTATTCCGGCCGTTTGTATCCATTGAACCCAGCTAAGTGAATCTTGCCATATCGTAATGGGTTCATACTTCAAAACGCATTCGTATCGACCTAAATAGTGCCCTGCCTCGCCATCGCCATTATCGCCATGATGGTCTATTCCGAGTGCATGTCCAAATTCGTGGGCAACTACCCTCGAAGAACGAATGAACATAACTGTATCTGTAAGACTTGAAGGGAGCGTACCAAAACCGCCTATATAGGTCATGATTTCGTCGATACTACCTTGATAAAAAAGGCATATTGAAATTAGAGCAATCTGTCTCATAAACACTCCCTTAATGATCAGATTTCTGCTGCTCTTCAATCTTGCGCAAAAGGTCGTTTCGCATGCTTTGATACTCTGTAGCGTCCATACGAGTCATCCTTCTAGGGTAGTTATAGATTGTACCATAGGTTTCATAGGCGGCATCCATGATTCGCAATAACTCATCCAAACGATTCAAGTGAGTGGCAGAAAGTCTGGCAGACAAGACTCCAGCTACCCAGCCATGTTGAATAAGCGAATCCGCTAATGTCACGCATCTATCTAGATCGCCGGAATTCCAATAATGGTCTACATGTGTTTCGAAAACATATGTAGAATCTGCTCTATTCCGTGGTTGCAAAACATGCAGACACTTAAAATGCTCGTCAAAAATATCATTCAAAACAATTGGCCCGTAGGGGGGATTATGCAATGTAACTCGTACGCAAAGAATGCTATCGACTAATTCAGGCACGGTAAACGCAAATTTGTAAACTCTATATGGATCTGGTTTCGGTGGATTATCTTTGCCATCTGCCACCATTTGATCTATGGTGCGAGTATATGCCGAGACAAAATAGGCATGGTTTATAGAAACTGCCTTTTGACTTGAATTCGCAGATTCATAGAAACTGATGTCCAGCCAATCAGGCTTGAAAGTGGTTGCTGGCAGATAATTCCATGATTCAGAAAGAGGATCAGGTTTGACGGTTACAGCAATTTCCACAAGTGATCCAGCCAAAATAGTTGAGCTTGGACAAGTTGGACATAGCTCGCGCGGTATAACTTGAGCAGAAATGTCAAAGCGCGTGTTTTGGCAGTAGGCCGAAGGAATTGTTATCACAAATGCAAGAATGAAGAAAATATATTTAGTTTTCATATTATGGCCTTAGATTTCGCCGATTTAAGCAACCAAATTCGTCATCCATATACCCTTTTCCGATATAATGACCATTGGCACCGATAGAGTCATCCCAAAGAGTTTCTACTTTTGGATAATCTCGTTCAGGTTCCTCATACATCATTACGCATCTAAAGGGACCATCTGTTTCCAAGCAATGATGATTTATTCCTGACATATGCCCAAATTCATGTGCAATTGTACGCCACACTTGCCATACTTTGAATTCATTAAGTAAACTCGGTGGTGCGTGGTACATTCCTGTATCACTAAAAATCTGAGTTGCAAAAGTCTCACACTCATTTACCCAAATATCAATTCCTCCGCAACCGCCGGGTCCTTGATATAAAGCAAAATGATAGGGATTCGTGCAATAATCAATTGGACCGTCGTCTATAAATTGAAATTGTGCCGTTGCACCTAGATCTGTGGTGCCGCCATAAGGACTAAGGTCTATTATGACCAATGCTTGATCAGCAATTGGAACAACGTCTGGGGTCGATTCCCATGTTAATGGAAAATCCTCTAAACCGGGTGGTGTACATAGTGGATTCTCTACCAAGATTGTATCGTCCCATTTCCTACTCTTAAAGTCTATAAACCAACGATCGATGTCGTAGCCATAATTATTGTGGATAAGATATGTATAATTTTCATTTACGGGGCCAAATTCGATAAGATCTGCTGCAAGAAATGAATCGCTTTCCAATATTGCTTCTAAGTCAGCATCTAAATAGCCATTATCTGTGTGAAAATAAAGTTCAGCTTTAGTATTATCAAGTCTTTCATGAAGTGGTGAAGAATATATACCATTTACAAATCCTCGATATTCTTCCCATTTGGTATAGCCATCATTGTCTAGGTCGGCGGTACTCCGTCTGTAAGTCAAGCTATCTGGAATCTCAACGTTCATGATCATTTCGCCGCTCGTCGTATCAGAACCGCAAATCAGTGTGAAATTGATTTCAGCCGCATAATCCAAAACGGCGATCTTCAAGTATGCACTGGCCTCACCGGGAGTTGCCGGCCCTCGCAGGATCTTCTGAAGCCAGTAACACTTTCGGTCATCTTGGAACCATTGTTGTTTTATCGCCCAGCCGATGGGCACTGCGTCCGCAGTCTGCTCAACTCCTTCCGGCACAGGGGCATTCATTGCTATGCCTTCAAATGTCGAGACACGAAGTACCACATTCATGGTATCTCTGGGATTTCCGGTTTTGAACTTGAAACAGAGGGTGTCTCCGTAGCTGGGTAAGTAATCTTCGTCAGGCAATGGTGGTCTGCCCCCATTTTCTGTACCAGTTGTAGGATTACACTCGGTTACTTCCGTCGTAGCGTAGCGGAGACGGAAGTAATTGTTTTTTCGTTTCCGGGGCAGGCGGCTTGTAGCCCAGGGAGCTGTGCGGTCTAACCGTGTTGTAATGCACCCGCCACTGTTCGATCAGGACCTGCGCCTGCTTGAGCGTGTCGAAGATCTCGCCTTTCAAGAAGTCCTTCAGTCGGCAGTTGAAGCTCTCCACATAGCCGTTCTCCCACGGACTGCCCGGTGTGATGAACAGCGTCTCCACTTCCAACCTCGCCAGCCAGCCCCGTACCATCTGCGCCGTAAACTCGGGCCCGTTGTCACTGCGGATGTGATCCGGTGTGCCCCGGAACAAAAACAGCTCTTCCAACTGCGCCAGCACATCGTCCGCTGTGATCTTGCGACTCACGAGTAACGCCAAACACTCCCGCGTGTACTCATCCAGCACAGCCAACACTCTAAACGCTCTGCCGTTCGCCGTCTGCCACGTCACGAAGTCGTAACTCCACACATGGTTTGGATACTCCGGCCGCAAGCGGATGCACGAGCCGTCATTCAGCCACAAGCGTCTGCGCTTTGGCTGCTTGCGCGGGACTTTCAGCCCCGCCTGGCGCCAAATGCGCTCGATCCGTTTGTGATTAACACGCCAACCGGTCAAGCGGATCAACCCTGTGATGATGCGATAGCCGTACGTGCCGTATTGACACGCCAGCGCAATCACCAACGATGTCAACTCGTTCTCGTCAGAGCGCCGCGCCGGAACATAACGTTGACTGCTGCGGCACTGATCCAACACCTGACACACTCGACGCTCCGACACTCTCGCTTCGCCCAGCGAACAGCGAACCGCCAGGACCGTTCTACGACGATCCGCTGGGCTTAAGATTTTCCCCGCACCGCCTCACTCAAAATCTGCTTGTCCAACGTCAAGTCCGCGATCACACGCTTCAACCGGCTGTTCTCAACTTCCAACTCCTTCAGCCGCTTCGCTTGATCCATCTTCAGCCCCCCGTACTCCCGCCGCCAATGATAGTACGTGTTCTCCTGAACCCCCAGCTTCCGGCAAACTTCCCGAACCGTCATACCCTTCCCAATCTCAACCTCCGCTTCCCGAAGCATCGGTATGATCTGCTCCGGACGATACTTAGCTCTAGCCATAACCGCCTCCTTCACCCTAAATATACCACTCTTCTCTAACTTTCAAAGTGGTACAGTTTTCGGGGGCTAGATCAATGGTGTTCCGCAAAAGGATATAGAATTCTTGCAATCCGAACATGGAATCACGGGCAGAAACCGGAAATTGATGCATTCGTAACGTCGGCAATTATCGGGAACTATGTAGGGCGTGCATACAACTGAGGTCTGGCAATTGCAGTGTGTAATACAGTACCGAGCAGCTCTGTCACATCGACAAGAATACCATTCGCCTCGGCAGTACTCTCTATGGTAATGAGGATAAAAGAAGTTTGAGTCTTGTTGCGTACATCCGTTTCCGGGTTCATCCCACGTGGCTCCACAACTTTGATTGTCATTGGAGCAACCGTGACTAAGGCAAACCCCACCTTTAAAAGAACAATCGTTTTCACAGACACCGCTTGCTTTCATGGTCCAACAATATCCATTGCTCTCGTATGTCCCTCCACCCATTACTTGAGTAATCACACAAGTGCTTCGTTCACGGCAGCTTCTTGCCAGTGCCGTTGAGTTATAGGCGAAAGAGGAGAGTAGAATTGTCAGAACCGCAAACAACAACAAAATCGCGAACCCCACCCGCTTCAGAAGATTGAATGCAGATGGAATTCGCGTCATGAGTCCGGCCTCCGAGCTTAGTTGTCCAGCCAGTATCCCGAGAACTTGCCTACAATTACGGGAACTGTTTTCTCTTTGTCAAGAGCTCTTGCCCCCCCCCCTGACAGTTTTCATTGCATGACAACCGCGCAAGAACTTCTACACCCCCAGCCTGGTTAAAATCTTGTATTACTAGCGCCTATGACAGCGAATGTGACTCTATTACCTAATTGGACAAAAAAGGACTACTTTTGATTAGAGGAGGCATCATTGGATGATCTTGTCCACACCAAGCTAAAAAGATAGGGTTACCCCCTATCTTAGGCTACTGTGCTGCCAGTAGTGTCATCGTCGCAAGATCAAGCACGATCCTCGCAGGTATCATCTCATCGCACACAAACCGCTTCACCAACGAGCAGAGTACACTCCCAGCCAGCAAAGGCGTATAACAGATCGTCCGTTCCGTGCATGGTTCTTGAAGAGCATCGGAATCGTTACAAAGTGTTTGTGAGTAGGCGATTCTGTCCTCGCGAACCGTTGGCCGAACGGCATAGACAACCAGCGTCTCCAAACCCATACGCGCGTCGAGATAAAGGCGCACACTCGATTGATCACGAACTGACTTCCAAATCACTTCGCGTGACTTCATTGAATCAACAGCCGAGATTACGATTCCAGACAGCATCCGTCCATCGTATTGCAAACCAATGGTGTTCGGCAGCACTCCGGTCTGATTCTCAACGAGAATAGAGAAAGCATCAGCCTTCAACAATCCAACATCAGACATCCCATAGGCCTGATTGCTGACATTGTGAATATCCACAACATCGGCATCGAAAGTGGTCAAACTGACCACTCCCATCTTGGCGAGATACAAACCGGAGACGCTCCCAATGCTGCCGAGACCGATCAGTGCAACTTGCAAGTTCGCTAACTTCTCGGCATCGACAACATCTTGTTGTCGTAGAAATCGCATGTCGTTCATGTTGTCTCCTAGAATGGTTCAAGTTCATCAAGATCATCCCTGTGCAATCCAAGCCAGTCCATCTCTTCCATCAGGTCTTCATCCGTGAGAGTTCCTCTCTCGTTGGCAGACTTCAAGTCACCGAGGACCGACTTCTCTCGTGAGTTCTTCAGAACACTTCGATACTGGGACTCCTTGACCTTGGCTTTGAACTCGGACAGACAGGTCTCGGCCAGACCGTCTACAAGTGGATAGACGACATCCCAGTGAACATCAGCAAGGTACAGGTGCGCGGGGTGGTATTGGTCCAGTCGCATGATCGAATCCCTCCGCTTGTTCACGACCAACGATAGCATCCATTCCCCGTTGGCAAGTCCTGCAATGCACGTCTCATCCTGCCCCGACCAGAACACTGACATGCTGCCATGCGAGTGTGCCCAGCAACGGAGCTTGCACGAGTTGATTCCCTTCGCTTCAAGTTCCGTGATGAGCCGGGCGACATCCGCGATATCCATGTCAGTTTCATCTGACGTACACTCCTGCTTGACAAGGTGAAAGTCGGTGACGATCAATGCCGTTGTGCGACCTGTGTTTGCATCGGCGACTTCATCGACAATCCCAAGGCAGCTGACCTCTCCCTTGGCAAAATCCGTCCATAGCCAGAGCTTCTGCAGAGCATTGGCATCGACCTGCACTTTGATTCCAGCATCAACCGGCTGTCGCGGCGTCCTCTGCAAGTTCTGCATTGGCTTCCTCCTCTTCTTCGCCTTCTTTTGGGCGGTTTGGACAATCGTCCTCGTCATGGTCATCATATTGCTGGCAATGCTCACACCACCAACATGACTCACAGTCACTGATGTCATGCCCGTAGTCGTCACACCAGCTGCAATAGGGTTCGTCGTCGTCGGATTCATCCACCCAATTCGGGTCCCACTTCTCGATTTTCTGAAAAGGATCGCTGCTGTTGTAGCTATGCAGGAAGTTGTGAACCAGTTGAAGTAATCCATGAAGATCAAGTTCACCTGCAAGGCGTGGCACAAGGTGGCCTATGTTTCCCCAACAGATGTTATTCGGATCATCCGTAACGTGTGGATGAATGTAACCGTTCATTTCAGTACCACCGCTGATCAACACTTTGCCGGTGTCAAGTTTCACTTCTACGACATATGGTTCGAAATCATATCTCCCACCGTCATGTTCCAACACAACTGGATACGTCGTCGCGATGACCGAAGAATCTTCGACCTTGATAGACTCGTAATAACTCGGCACCAGTTTCATCATCTCAACGAACGTCCGTGTTGCTTTGGCTTTGATCAACTCTGGTGCTCTGCTGAACAGCTTCAGAATCTCGTTGTCGCCTTCGATCTTGCGAGACAATGTCATCACCTGCATACACAGTCGTTCGAGTTCATATTTGTCATCGCGTAATGATCGTGCAAGCTCTTGCTTCCGTTCGGCAGCAACTGACACCGTTGTTTCGATCAATGCTTGCCGTTGACCGTTTCGAAATGCACGGCACATTCGTGGTAGACGTGCGTCGAGGATGTTCGAAGTGACATCCAAAAGTGGAGCACCGTACAGAACTAACCACGTAGGTGACACCTTGCCAACCAGCACGGACTCCATCACAAGCGGATCGCCGAACATATCCCTGCAGAAATGCGTATCCTTGTCTGCGTTCACGTAGACAGCAATCCCGACTTCATGCCAAACCGTTATATCGGCTTCTTTCACTATCAGCGTAATCGGGGTGTGCCACTTCTGGGCGTAGAAGTCACACAGTGTTCGAATCTGTTGTTCAATCATAAGCGTTCCTCCGGAGGAAAGAGAGGGCCATGACCACCTGGATCACAGCCCTCTCGTATGCCTGAGACTACGTAGGACAGGTAGTCTGAAGCACCCTCCTAGATGCCCCCTTTGACCTGTGGGACCAGCGTCAGAACGGCACCGTCCACCACGATGTCCGTATCGAAGCACGGGCTGCCGTTCAGGTGCCGGGTGTAACTTGAATCTTTCGGGAACCCGGCTTCCGCGATGGCTTGTTCGACGGTCGTACCTTCACTGACATTGATTTCCTTGGCCGAACGACCTAAGCACAATACTTTCACGCGCATGAGATTCTCCTTGATTTGAACTGGATCGGGCACAATACCCGTTGTTGATACCAACAGAATCTTATGCCAGAGAATCTCTTGACTTAGTGTCTGCGTCCCAGTATATTAGGCAACTATCATAGATCAATTCCAGCATACTTCCAATGCGTATTTCAGAAGCACTGCGCCAACTCCTGACTGCGGATAAAGGCTTATCAGCTGACCAAATCATCGACATTGATTTCCTGACCGAGTTTCCGATTGTAGATGATCCAGAGCTGAAGAAGCCAATGCTCTTTTACTGTCCTTCAGGTGAGTGGCATCATGTTTCAGGTATAGTTGGGAAACGATACCGGCAAGCGTTACAAACTTCGGACATTCTTGATGACGACCTGGGAACGTGTCGGCAACAAATCAAGCTGTTTGAAAGCACGTATTTCAAAGACACTCGCGCTAGTGTGCTTGATGACCTGCGACTCGGACGTATACCTTTGACAAACTTCATTCGTTACTATGCATACTGGCTTTTTGTAGCGATTAAATCGAGCGGCGAGCACTTTTCATATGCAATGGTCGTAGATGACTTTCGAATTCATTTTGACTCAGTCTTGAATCAATATGAGAATGTGTTGAAGTACCTTGATAAGAAGTTAGTAGTTGCTGCTGCCGCTCAAGATGAGTCACAGGTGTTCGAGTGCATTGAATTGTTTCAAAAGATGGTAGCAATCCCTATAGCAGTAATTGACGAGTCAAAAAGGGAGGGTATTGTAAAAGTGCTGAAGGAGAGCGCGAGGATCGAGAGCGAGATAGATAATCGTATTGCGAACGAACTTCCGTCAGCGATCGCAACGTTGGTTAAGGCGATAGAGGACTTCCCAAATGTCGAATCACATGAAATTCCATCAACGTATGATTGGATAGACGTTTCAAGAATTGAGACTGTACATTCTGAAATGGTCACGGAATACGTAAGAGTAGGTCAGGCGTTCCAAACACTCGACAATCTGATTCTTGACAAGCAGAGCGGTAATTTGCGGGTGTCATCGGACAAGTATTTCGACGCTGCTTTTAACGCGACTTTGGCGCGAGATGTAGTTGCACTCAAATCAATGGCCGAAGCAAACGCAACAAACAGAAGTGAATCGAGGTTTCTATTCCCACTCAACATGACGGGTTGGGAGCCTAATGCATTATTGCCAGAGCTTCGCAAGTTCGTGAGCGAATTACCGTTTCGCGACAGCGTAAGTCATCAAATCGCTTTGGTGCATTTGTTTTTGCCTTTTTATGTTGCCAACCTTCAATCGGATCGTCATGATCTTGTGCGAACTGAATTCGTGAAAGCAGCGAACGTGCTAAGAGGTTGTTTGGCAGCATTACCCGATTTCAATATGGAGCAATTGCAGTCGCTGGTTGTACGCTGTGAAACGACATGGCAAGATTGGGACTCGCCGATTGGCATTGCGTATTGCCTTCTTGACAATACTGGGAAGGAACTTCTTCTTGGTTCAACGCACGATGCCGTAAGATTGCTGACTACACATTGTGGCAATCAGCGGGAGAAGATGCTAGACTACTTGGGACGAAGTAGATTGCACCAATTGTATCATGATTCTGCTAAGAAGCTGAAGGCTGTGGCACGTAACGAATTCGCCCAAGAGCACTATGAAAGATATGGGTTCATTCGTACGACGGAGTCAATCAAGCCTCAGTCAATCGAAACTAAACTCCTGAGGGAGGAGACCGAAGAACCTGTTGTTGCGGAAACATTGGTCAAACCTGCAGTTGATGTTCCTGAGATTTTGAAGATGGAGGCGTATGAGGCAATACTATCGAGAAATAGGCAAGAGTCTGAACTGAAGTTCTTTGCAGAGCATGTGCCGTTCATTCTTAAGTGGCAGAACTTATGGGATGAAATTGTAATAAACAACCGGAATGTCGCCAATTCGCTTATCGCCGATCTCCTTGTGCCCGCCAATCCGACATCTCAGGATTTTATTGACCGCAAGAAGGTCATTCCTGACAAAAAGACTCTTGCGTCAGTTATCCGGGATCTCAAGTTAGTCATCCCTAACAAGGAGATTAATGGCCACGAGCGACATATGCTTGGCCGACTTGTTGTTCTAGGCCTCAGTATTGAACTTCGCAACATCGACCATGTCGCGTGGCTTTGCGGATTCAGGACGAAGGATAAGCCTTTCGACGAGAGTGTTTTGCCATCGGAATCGAATCGATCAACCCTATCGCGTTATTTGCATACGTACGGCCTCGTTTTTCAAGACCTCTCCTCTCCACTCGAATCTTCGAGGATAAACAAACGGGAGGCCGTATTCCTCAAGGCAAGACTCGCATCTAAATAGTTCCATATTAATAGGTAAGGCGACAGCCCCCAGAACTTCTGGGGGCTTTTCTTTTGTGGTCTCGTCGAACTTAATCACTTAATCTCACCGAATTAACTGCCGTGAATAAATGACAGACCTATCTTCGAGCACATTCAATTTGTTCATGCGGACCACGTTAGAGCACCATGGGACTGCGGAGTGGTCAACTTGAATCAATTGGGCAGGCGGAGCTTATCACCGCGTGGACTTGGTAGGTCCGGTGTGGCCGCGGAATTCGGTCACAAACAAGCACTTAACGAAACAAAAGTGGAAAACCCAACCAAAGTCCCTTTGGCCAAAGCCTGTGAAATTCATGGAATCACCGACCTCGATAAGGGTCGCGCTGCTTACAAGAAGACATCGGCTCTTTTCACTGTCCATGGGTTGGAGTACGTCGATCTCGACAAGTTCCAACGCGCTGTCGAAGCTGAGATTGACCGCAAGTCGAGCCAGCCCGACAACCGTAACGCGACCAAGGGCGAAACGGGTCGCTCGATCGGCCTTCTTCGCGCGCGGATTAAGCGTGGTCCGAAGTTGATTGAAGCCAAGGAAAAGGCGGTCAAGATTGCCAAGACCGTGCTCTCCAAGGCGGAGAACAACTGGGACAAGTATCAGGCGAAGCGCAAGCTTACGGAGCTCGAGGAGCAGCTCGAGCGCCTGATGCAAAACATGGTCAGCGACGAAGCGGAATTGGAGAAGTTCTTGAGCGAAGTGCCCGAGGACTAGACCAATCCTAATCGTGATCAAATTCCGGCGCCGAAGAGCCGGTCGTAGAAGAGTCAAAGGACACTTCTATATGAGGAGATAGGGTGCGGTTGCTTGTGGCCCGCACGCCTAATTCGCACCAGGAGAATCCTGAATTGCGATAAGGATTCGACAATCTGCGGCAAGGGCTTGACACGATGTATTTCACACGGGCGTATGATACCCGGCCCTTCCGCTTAACTACCACTGGCACTTTGTGCCCGACAACCAGGCAATTGCCTGATGAAAAATCCCTGCGTTTGGCGCTATCGATCGTAGGCACCAGACAGCAGGGTCGCCAGAATCGGCAGGGCGGGAGACGTCCCCGTCCTGCTGAACTGGTTAACGATTCTTGTAATGGTCGGAGTCTGATTTCCGACCATCGATCTACTTTCGACTCCGGGTATTGCCCGGAACACTAACAAAATGGGAAGGAGGTTGCCGTGACGGCAACTAACTATGGGCTGATCAGACCCTTTAATCTTGATCCATCTGATTGCAGCGCAATGTACGATTCAGAACTTCCAAAGCAGTTGGTCATGAACTTGACCATCCTGATTCCATCCGATGAGTGTGATGGATCTGAGCGGTGCGCCTACAAAGGCGTGCACTATGACCTCGTTCGCGTCGCGCACGATTCGACACTGAATGCTGGGAAATTCGATATCGACTCTGCCATGTTTGATACGCTCGACTACCGTGAAGAGCCCACAGCGGACTTGTGGTCAATGTCAGATCTACAGCAGCAGTGGCTTATCAACGGAGCCTACGTCCAGGTCAGTTTTCTGAACCCGATGCTCGTTGGTAACCTACTTGATCCGGAATGCCGCGCTTATCTATGCATGACAATTTATGACTGGTACGTGGTCGAAACGAACGAATTTGATCCCTCGATGCACGAGCCGTTCCCTGCGGCACCAAAAGTGGCATCAAACATCGAGCAGCTCGTCGATCGCGCCTATGCCGATGGCGCATGTATTTGGACAGACGGCCTGCTCGACTTCCGCAGCATGGTGATGATCAAAGCACGCGCTATTCTTGCCGGTCGCGACCCCGATGTTGAGTATGAACGTTTCATCAAAGCGGGCGGCTCATATTTTCTAGAATACCCGCTGCTTTGCCCATAATCTCCTAGTACATCCAGCGGGGCGGCAAGTCGACACCGCCCTGTTGGGCATCCGCAAATTACTTTAGGGCATAAGAGACAGTAGTAGATCACACCGTCCGAGGACACACAAAGCAACGAAACCAGCTCCTCACAACATCTCGCGTGACATCACGCAGACATAACCGACGAGGCGCATAACAACCATGGCAAGCTTACGACAAAAGAAGCTCAAATCGGGCAACTACATCTGGGTCATCGAGTACAGGCTTGACGGCAAGTCGAAAACGTACTCGCTTGGCAGCACGGATCGGCACACTGCCCAACGGCTCTACCATGAGTTCTGCGCAAAGCTGCTTGATGTTGAGCCCGGTCAAACGCCGGATAAACCAATTGATGTTAAGGGCGAGAAGCGTCGTCGTGAAGCCCGCGAGCACAAGGCGAAATTGCATGAGTTTTCCAAACTTCGGATTCCCGACCTTGAACGCGAGTACATGGCCTTCAGCCGAGCGAATAAGACTGAGAACACGTGCGAGATCATCCAACAAGGGTTCTGGAAGTTCCGCGAGTATGCCGACGACATTCCGCTTGAGAACGTCAACTACCAGATTGCAGAAGGGTACAAGACATGGCTGTTGCAACGGTTGAACGGAACGACCACAAACATGTACCACAGAGCCGTAAAGGCCGGATTCGAGTATGCAGTTAAGCTCGAGTGGCTGGTGAAGAATCCTTTCCGTGGTGTGAAACCGGTCAGAATTCCGGAACCGGACTATGCAGTTTACCTGAACGAAGAGGAAGTTGCGCAGTTGTTGTCTGTGATAACGAATGAAGAGTTTCGACGGCTGATTCGCTTCTTTCTATTGACCGGATGCCGCAGAACCGAAGTTGCCCTTATCGATTGGCGTGACATCGACCTCGAGATGCGGACAATCATCTTGCGGGCGAGTAACACGAAGACCAAGCGCAACCGTGTTCTGGAGATCGGTGAAAAGTTGTTTGAACTTCTTCAGGAGCAGGGACCCAAGAAGTCCGGTCGGCTGTTTCCCAAGTGGACGGCAAACTCGATTACCGTGATCTTCAAGAAGTACGTGAACCTGTGCGACTTTGGCCGGAAGATTACCGTTCACTCCCTTCGTCACACGGCCACTGTATACTTCCTGAAGGCTGGGATTGACATGTTCACTGTATCGAGGATTTTGGGGCACACATCTGTCCGAACCACCGAAACAGTGTATGCCCACATACCCACCGGACGTAAACGGGAAGCCATGGATAAGCTCCCATTTTGACCCCAAATGTTGCGCTGTCGTAACGAAATGTCGTAACGCGTTACGACATGGTGTTTTCACAAAGTCACAAGAGCCCCAACATTGGGGCTCTTTTCTTTTATACTTACGTGGAAGATTCAGAGAATCATTGTTGTTTGGCAGCGTCTAACTGCCATCTCTAACGCTTGTAACATCTCACGTTACATTGCTCAAACATCAAAAAACAAAGCCCCTGACATCATAATGTCAAGGGCTAAGTCATCTGCGGAGAGAGGGGGATTCGAACCCCCGATACGGTTTCCCGTATGCACGCCTTCCAACGGCCTCAAAACTCTAAGTTTTCAATACCCTTTGGAGTGACTT